>JBGSXK010000391.1:0-3696 GCA_041751455.1 Anaerolineae bacterium | reverse complement strand
GCAATCACCAGCCGCTCACTGGTGATGACCTGAATGCTTTCCTTTACAGCAGCCTCCACAATTCCACGAATTTCCATTGTGGACTGAAGCGACTGCCCGAACTGGCTCACACGCTGCAACTGCTCAGAGCGGCGCTCGGCTTCGCGCAGGAGGCGCGTACTTTGCAGGCCCACCGCCACCTGCGCGCTGATAGTCTGCGCCACGTTGATCATCTCCGGCGTGAACGGACGGTCTGCATCATAAATATTCAGGCCGATGCTGCCCAGGTGCCGCCCTTCAGAGCTGGCAAGCGGGATGAGCAAAAAGGCACGAATGCCGCGCGCATGAAACACCTGTCGAACAATCGGGTTGAGCAGGCTGGTATTATCGATGTCCTCTACCAGCAAAGGCTGGCGAGTTTCCTTAAAACGCACATAAGCCGGGTCGCTGATGGCCTCCATCCGCAGCCCACGCAGGCCGAGTTCCGGGTATTCGCTGCGCATTACCGCCGCTTTATTCGAGGCATCCAGCAGCATGATAATGCTGTGATCCACCCCCAGCGCCTCTACCACCGCCCGGCAGGTCTGGTCAAGCAGGGTTTGCTCGTCACGCGCCAGGCCCAGGTTGACGGCCAACCGGTTCAACACTTCCAGCACCCGCACCTGGCTGTTAAGCAGCGCCGCGCTGCGCTGCGCCTCCTGCAGCAGAGCCTGACTTTGCAGTACGATGCTGATCTGGTCGCGCAGGGCATCATACAGGCGGCGTGTGCGTGGGGAAAAGTGGCGCAGCCCGGCATACAGCACCAGGATAACGTTAGAGAGCCGCCCGCGCTGATAAACCGGCAGCAGCACATAACTGCCGGCCTGCTGGGCATGCACATAATCCACCAGCGCGGAGGGTATCTCGTCCGGGGATTGCGCCGCATCCTCCACGAAAATCAACGGCAGATCACGCCGCCGCCAGTAATTGCGTGTGTTTGGCCCCTGTGCCGCCGGGACATTCATCACACGCTCCTCGTCACCACTGATGACATCGCGCAGGATAA
The DNA here is from genome assembly GCA_041751455.1 of Anaerolineae bacterium. GTDB lineage: Bacteria > Chloroflexota > Anaerolineae > Aggregatilineales > Phototrophicaceae > JAIOHN01. Next base: position 2,672 of record JBGSXK010000391.1, on the reverse strand, counting down.
ACAGCCCCAGATGTTCCTCGTCCCCCTCTACCGCGATGTGCGTCACACTCATCGCGTCCTGTGCCAGGTGTGTGCGCAAACCACGCAGCACATCCAGCGCGTCCTGCGCCCCCAGCATTGTCTGGTTCACTTCGTAGAGTGTCTGCACCTCGGCCAGGGTCTCGGTGGTCTGGTGCAGAAGCTGCCGGCTGCGAATGGAAACCCCAATCTGGTCAGCCAGGGTAATATAAGCATCAATTTCTTCAGGGGTGAGCCGGTAGCTCCTGCTGTGCAGCACTTCCAGCGTCCCTAATACCTGGTCGCCTGCCCGCAGGCCAAAAGCGCCCAGCCAGCCAATCTCCCCGACAACACGCTCCTCGTACAGGTGTGCGGCCAGCGCAAATCCGCCAGACTGTGGGCCTTCGACCATCACTGGCTGCCCACGCCAGAGCTGCTTCAGCTCTTCCTCGGTGGGCAGTTCCTGGGCATACAGCGCTTCCTTAATCTCCAATGGGCCATCCACCAGCCCCAGCGCCACTACGGCGCGCCTGGTTGGCATCACAGCAGCATCCAGCGCCTGATCAAACAGTGTAATCGCCACACCAGCCATAGGCTGAGCAATGGTATAAATCGCCGCCTGGGCCATATCATCATAACTGTCGGCAGTGGTAATCAGACGGCTGGAAAGCACCAGGTGATCGGCGATATCTCTCGAAATCTGGGTATCAGCCAGCAGGTGATTGACATGGAGCAGATTGCTGACGAGGTTGCCAATATTACGGAAAGCGTTCACTAGTTCGCGTGAAAAAACGGTGGCTTCGCGGCTGAACACACTCATCAAGGCCAGCGGCTTGCCTTGCAGGTTCAGCGGTACATTCAGCAGCGACTGGATGCTGTTGGCCTGCACCCACTCGTACAACCCTTCGCCTAATGTTTCCGGGGTTTCTATGCTCAGGTCTTCCCGAACCAGCGCCTCACCCTGCTCGACTGACTGCCGCAGCGGGCTGCTGATGCCAGCCCAACCGACAGCAAAATTCTGGTCATGAGGGTAAATTTTCTCATGGCTGGCGACAGCCTCGGTAAGCATCCCGGTAATCTGCCCCTGCTCGTTATATTCAACGCTGTTGATACTCAGACGACAGTGGGCATCGGGGAGCATGTGACGCGCAATAATCGCAGCCATTTGGGGATAATCCTGGCCTGCCTGTAATTCCCCAAAAACCGCAGCCTGTGCCTCGCTCACGTTCTGGCTGTGGCTGTTCATACATTTTGCTCCTGAACTCGTGGGACGTGTTTATACAGTTTAATTACTGGCACTGGAGGCCGAAGGTCACTTCCACTCCCATACTTCTTCACCGGCCAGTAAACGGCGAATCTGAGTTGGGAAGCGGTCAGGGTCAAGTGGTTTGCCCAAAAAACCATTAAACCCGGCTTTTTGTGCCCGGCGCATCTGGTCTTCGCTGGCCTCTGCCGTGACGGCGCATACTACCGTATCCTTCAGGCGTGGGTTGGCGCGTACTTTCTGCAAAGCCTGGTAGCCATCTTCGTAAGGCAGGCGGATGTCCATCAGGATCAGGTCGATACGCGGCAGCGTATCGGCAAACTGCACCACCTGCCAGCCAGAGGTTTTCCATTCGCAGCGCTGTACGCCCATAAAAGCCAGCATCCGGGCAATGAGCACAAAATTGGGCACATTGTCTTCCACCACCAGCACATGCGCCTCGCCCGGTTCAATCGGTGTATAATTTTTTGCCTCAGCGGTCATGAGTTGTGGTCCCCAAGATAACCTATTATTTCTTCCGGCAGTTTATCGACATCCACCGGTTTGCGAATGTAACCATCGCACCCGGCGGCCAGTGTTTTCTCTTTATCCCCTTGCATGGCATTGGCTGTCAGCGCGACGATAGGAATATGCATGAGTTCAGGGATATTGCGCAGGGTCTGGGTGGCCGTTAACCCGTCCATATCAGGCATACTGATGTCCATCAGGATAATATCTGGCGGGTCACGGCGCGCCATCGCTATGCCGTCGCTCCCGTTTTCCGCTTCGTAAAACTGAAAATCGAAATCAGAGGCCAGCAAAATCCGCTTGACCAACATGCGGTTATCGAAGTTGTCATCGATATACAACACTTTTGCCATGTTGCGTGGTATCCTCCACATCTCTTTCACAGTAACACGAAGATCGGGTTTTTCAGCATAAAGCCCGGCTTTATGGATAAAATCAGGTCGCAGTCTGTAACCGTATTATTCATTATATATCGAGTTGTACAGGGCTTCCCTTAATCATTATCGGGTAGTGTATGGATTCGCGCCATAAAAGCATAAAAATTCTAACCGGAAATTCCCATAAAATTTACGGATTTGTCTGATGGAGAGAAACTCAGAGGATATAAATGGAGGTTTACCAGATCACAAATCATTATCCGCAGCAGGAAAACGGGGCATTTACCGTATAACCTGCAAGGAAAAGAACAGAGCTTGGATTGAAAATTATTACCGGCTTATCTGCCCGATTTGACAGTGAATTTCTATCAGACAAACGCCTGCCTGATCTGAATTTCGGAGGCAGGGCATTTCGTCTGATCGGCCTGAAAAATTATTTGACATTCTCTTAATTCTGGCATAAACTGTTCTTATAGAAAGTTTGGTGAGGCTCATGACATGAAGATACTGAGCCAATTTCATATAAG
>JBGSXK010000390.1:0-7318 GCA_041751455.1 Anaerolineae bacterium | reverse complement strand
CCACTAGACCTAATCTAACATATGAATTTCTTGGTATAACCAAAGTTTGGCGTTGGACAAAAGAGCGTATGCAAAAAGCATATGAAGCAGGGCAGATTATTCAACCAAGACCTGGAGCAGTCCCAAGATATAAACGTTATCTTGATGAGCAGAGGGGGAAGCCGATAGGTGATGTGTGGACTGATATTTTCCCTCTAAACTCTCAGGCAAGGGAAAGGCTTGGTTATCCCACACAAAAGCCTGAAGAATTACTAGAACGTATAATCCATTTAAGTACAAAAGAGGGTGATGTCGTGATGGACCCCTTTGCGGGCTGTGGGACGGCTATCGCCGCCGCGCAGAAGCTCGGCAGGGGATGGATTGGCATTGATATTACGCATCTGAGCATCGCTCTGCAAAAATACCGCCTGCGCGATATGTTCGACCTCAAGCCCGGCACGGATTACGAAGTCATCGGCGAGCCAAAAGACACAGGCGGAGCGCGAGAACTGGCGCGGGATGATCGCTACCAGTTCCAGTGGTGGGCGCTCTCCCTCATCGAAGCCAAGCCCGTAGGTGGCGACAGCGGCAGCAAGACCGGCAGGAAAGGCGCGGATCGCGGCATCGACGGGGTGATTAATTTCGTGGAAAGCGGCGGCAAAGCCGGGCGGGTGCTGGTGCAGGTCAAAAGCGGCAAAGTCAGCAGTCGTGATATTCGTGATCTGAAAGGCGCGGTAGAGCGCGAACAGGCCGCCCTCGGCGTATTCATCACCCTCGAAAACCCCACCCGCGAAATGGAAACCGAAGCCGTCAGCGCCGGATTTTACGAATCGGCCACGTGGGGGCGCTTCCCCAAAATGCAGCTTTTGACGATTGAGGCGCTGTTGAGCGGGACGACGGTCAAAATGCCGCGCAGCGCGGGGACGTTCAAAACCGCCGAGCGCATCAAATCCCCTAAAGACACACAACCCGGCCTCCCCGGCCTCACCCCTTAACATCCTGGCTCTTGTTCAGAAAGGGGCGCTTTTACGGCCTGTCCCGGAACAGCCGCGCCTCGCTGAGCACAAAATCCATCGTGGCGGTTATGGTCGGATCGGGCAGGGTGCCGGGCGGCAGGGTCAGCACGTCATGGGCGGCCAGCTTCAACGGCGGGTTGAGATGCACGACTCCTACCTGCCCGGCCTCGACTGTGGCCAGATGTAAGGTGCGGTGGTCAAGGTGGGTGTGGCTGGCAGGGGATAAAACGATTTCCAGCGCTGTGTGAGGGAGGGTTTCAGTCCCCCCTCTCCAGGCCACGTGAATGTTTTCGTGCCGCCAGTGATGTTCCGCATCGACCAGCGCGACATGAAGCAGGTTCGCGTGCAGCCGGGCGCGGCCTTCGGGCGTAAGCGTGGCGTTCACATTGGCGGCGTGATAGCCCATCGCATCCATGACGATCAGCATGGAGCGGCCTCCGGTGGCGGCGCAGTGCCAGACCTCCGGTGCGCAGTTTTCCCCCAGGTCGAGCAGCAGGGTAAGACGCTGCGGCGGATCCAGCGCACAGAGCATGACCTCGTTTACCTCCTCCACGCGCTGCGCCCTAAGCTGGCGAATAAATGCATAGAGGCGCGGCAGCAGGTCGATCTGACCGCGCAGGTTGGCTGTGTAGAGCAGCGTTAACGGTGTTTCCATTGGGGCGCGCGCTTTTCAATAAAGGCGTTCAGGCCTTCTTCCTTATCTTCTGTGCTGAACAGCAGGTAAAAATTGCGCTTTTCGTAATTCAGCCCTTCGTTCAGGCTGAGTTCGTAGGCCTTGTTGACGGCATCCTTAATCAGGCGTGCGGCCACCTGGGGCATCGAGGAGACCTTCTCGGCCAGCCTGAGCGCTTCCTCAAGATAGCTTTCCAGTGGGTAGACCCGGTTGACCAGCCCATATTGCAGGGCTTCCTGCGCCGTGAGGATACGATCTGCCAGCGTGATCTCCATTGCCAGCGCCTTGCCCACCGCGTGAGTCAGGCGCTGTGTGCCGCCTGCGCCGGGCATGATCCCCAGCTTGACCTCCGGCTGACCGAACTTCGCCGTCTCCGAGGCCACCAGCATATCGCACATCATCGCCAGTTCACAGCCGCCGCCCAATGCCCAACCGGATACCGCGCCGATGATTGGCTTGCCGATGCGCGTCATGCGTGACCAGTCGGTAAAGTCGCTGCCGGTCATCATCTTCAGCGCGTCCATGTTTTCCATCTGCTTGATGTCCGCGCCTGCGGCGAAGGCCTTATCGCTGCCCGCCAGCACGATGCAGCCGACCGTCGGGTCTTTATCGAAGATTTCCATCTGTGTGAAGGCTTCGCCTGTGATCTGGCTGTTGAGCGCGTTAAGGGCCTGCGGGCGGTGGAGGCGAATCAGCCCCACGCCTTCCAGCGGAGTCTCTACCTGGATGGTTTCGTAAGTCATTTTTGCTCCTCAGGAAAGTTCTCTTGTACCAGAAGGCGATATTACCACAAATCCGGGTTGTAAAACTGTGGTATGTTTAAGCGGAGGCTCTGCTTTCAGGTGAGGTGGTCACGACCATGCGGAAGATCATTGCAATCCCTACCGGAATTATCGTTACGGTTTCGTTGGCGGTGGCGGGTTTCTCACTGGTCGCCGTGGCGATCATGCTTCATGCAGTGACGGTGTTCACGCAGGAAACTGAGGTCGCCGAAGTGATTATGAGTCCTATCCGCGAAGATGAGCAGGGCGAGTATATCGAAATCGAGTTCATGCCTTATCTGAAGCCTGATGGACTGTCCACCGTGCTCAATCAGGGCGAGTCGGACGTGACCCGCTTTGGACAGCGGGAAACCTACAGGATTTACGGTGATACGGTGGCTGTCCGCGGCCCGTTTATGAAGCTCCATGATGGGCTGCTGCTGTTGAATTTCGAGAATGTGTATAAGCTGGCACTGATCGAGGGGGAATATCGCCGGGGGAATAACCCCAACCGCCGCGAGGGTACGGAAATTTACATCAACGGCGGGTTTGATGATTCGTGGTGGTTTACCAATAATCAGGAAGCCGTGTTCCCCTACAGCCTCGTGATTGACCGTTTCACCTTCAGTGGGGACGAAGAACCGGGCTTCTATGGCACGGGCAAGAAGCGCTATAAAATCGTTGTCACACGCGACACGCTGACCTGGAATCTGGAAGGGATTATCGAGGAGGGATAGCCCAAGGTAGGTAAAAATTGCCCTGTGACCGAAAAGGAAGCTTTATGCCAGAGTCGCCATTGAATTTAGTGAACAGTAAAAAATCAGCCGGGATACAGGAAAACATGATCGCCTATCTGCGCCTGTTTGCGGGCCTGCCCGGCGTGACGATGTATGATGCTGAGGTGTTCTGGATCGTGTCCCCCCAGGGCGGCCCCGGCAGCAGCATCCTCCGTGCCCAGTGGCCGGATGAGGGCAGTGAAGAACGGATAGATGCCCTGTTCGAGCAGATCGGCCACCATATCAATGAGATCGACTGGATGGTATTTCCGGGCGACCAGCCTGCTGACCTGGGCAGGCGGTTGGAAGCGCGGGGGATGCCGGGTGGGCCGGGCGGCAACTGGTTGTGGACGGATCTGACTGCCCTCAGCGCTGCCCCGGCTGTGCCGGACAATTTTCATATCGAACAGGTGCTTGACGATCAGAGGATGGCCGAGTGGGTACGTGTCTCGGAGGCAGGGTTTGGCGGGGAACTGGCCCTTTTCTATAATGCGTATGCCCGGCATGGTTATGGGCAGGATGCCTTCTCGCTGCACTACACCGGTTATCTGGATGATCTGCCTGTGACCTCCGGCACGCTGCTGGATGCCGGAGGCTGCGCCACAATCTATGATATATCGACCCCGCCCGCCTTTCGCGGACAGGGGTTTGGCGGCGCGATCACCCACGCGCTGATGCGAGAGATTCGTCAGCGGGGTTATGCCGATACCTGGATATGGTCCTCGAACATGGCGAAAAGCCTCTATCAGACGCTCGGCTATGTCGATGCTGATTTTGGTATGCGGGAGTATAGCTGGCGCAAGTGATCGCTGAAGCAGGCGCAGCGCTCACCGACGCTCACGGCATGAGCTGGTAGACCGCCGCGCCGTCGGCCTCGAAGACCTGTTCCAGATAGGGCGCGTCGGCCACGTCGGATTCCATCGGGAGCGCCCACGCAAACGGCTCATTCCAGCGCCAGGCGGTCTCGAAGCTGGCGGGATTGCCCACGATCTGCGGCACGATCACATAATCAATGCCCGCGTCAGCTAGCAGCGCGGCATGATCGGGGTTGGCCGGGTCACGCCAGAAAGCACGCAGGCGATCCTGCTCCGCGAGGCTGGCTTCTGTGCCGCGGAAGAACGGCTGCCAGCGATAGTACACACTATCCCGCTCACTGATGACGGGCACCCAATCGCCCTCATGCGAATTGTCAAAGTCTGTGCCAGGGAAATTCAGCACTCGCGCGTCCACTGGCGTATTGTGCTTCAGCCATTCCATCGCCTGGACATCCGCCGCAGAGGCAAACGCGCCGAAAAAGCCCACCCGTCCTTTGGTGAGGGCCAGTACGTCCGCGCTGAAAGCGAACAACAGCAGGCCGATAATCCCGGCCAGACCCATAAGCATATAGGCATAGCGATACAGCAGCACGCCTAAACGCCGCTCGGCCAGCCTGTCCCACAGCCAGAGCAGGCCGATCCCGCCGAGGATGGTAAAAGGGATGATCGGCCCATGTCAGGCGATGCTGAACGGATAATCATAACGGAAGACCGGAAGCCAGCCGAACAATGTTTCGGTGATGCCCAGAACGGCGAAATCCAGAACGACGATGAGCCAGCCCACGGCGAGAATCGCTACCTGACTGCGCTGACGCAGGCTGATTACCGCGCCAACCAGCACCAGCGGCAGAAGCCACAGGCCGTTATAGACCAGCATGACCCGCACATAATCCGCGCTGCGCTCAAACGGCGAGACAATATCCCCGCCAAGCTGTTCGGCAATGCGCAGCAGCCAGGGCGCGAGGCCAGCCAGCGCCACCAGTGGCACCGCCAGCAGCAGCACCAACCAGCGCTGTCTGAGGGGGCGTGGCTGACCCAGCCACATCGTCGCCAGCCAGGGCACATAGCCCAACCCCAGGATGATGGTCATGTCCGGGCTGGACAGCGCTGTCGCACCCAGAGTCAGCCCGGCGGCCACCGCGTCCGGGATCAAGCCGTCTCGCTGGTAACGTAGTGTATAGATGATAAAGGCCAGCGCGAAGTTGAGCGCCAGCAGCGTCGTGTAATGCGAGTCCATGTAGGCCGTGAACAACCCACCGCCCAGGAGCATCGCCAGCGCCAGCGCCCGCCCCAGGCGCTTATCGCGCAGTTCCGCGCCCAGGTCATAAGCCAGCAGGACGCTTAAAAAACCCAGGATCGCGCCGACAGCAAGCTGGACGCTGTGCAGGCCCTGCCCCAACTGCTGGCTGAGGTAGGCTGTAATCAACGTGAAACCGGGCGAATAAAGATACGTGACTTCCGGGTTAAATGGTGCGAGGGTGTCGAAGCCGCCACCCAGCCGGGCCGCCAGCGCCAGATAACCAAAGCCCTGTGCGTCAGTATCCAGCGGCACAGGTAATGCCAGGGCAGGCAGGACGAAGATGAACGCGACCAGCCCGAAGAACATCAGGTCACGCGGCCCTGGCCAACCCTGGTCAGCATCGAGCAGTTCGCCACCGCCCGCTTCGGCGCGTTTTTGTCCATAGGACAGCGTACCACCGAGGAAGATCACGGTAATCAACACAAAAAGCAGGTAATCGATCACCAGCGTGTCCCAACCAAAGAGCATCGCTACAAACAACGCCCCACCGATCACCAGCGCCAGCGCCAGCGCGCCTGCCAGCCCGATGCGCGGCTCACGAGACGGCCAGGCGGGGGCGAGCATCGCCCCGGAACCGATCACCACCACACCAAAGACGAAGATCACAAAAAGAGGCATATTTTAAACCTGTTTCTCCTGTGTGCTGCTGCGGGCCAGACGCGTTTTGAAGAACCCTGCCGGGGTTTAGCGTCCCCAGGGGCGGCGGGTATAGTACACGGCTTTGGCGCCTTGTACCAGCATTGTTTACCTGTTTTGCCCGTGGCGGGCGAAAAGCGGTGAAGCGAAAGCTGGCATCTGAGCCACCTGTCCTAGCGGGAGTCTGCCGGGCTGTCCCATGTGCAGGCGGGGCATGTGTTTTAGCATAAGGGATAACGACTTATTGATTTGAGAGGATGAATCATGGCACTGTATGAGCATTCGATTGAGGTGGATGTGCCCGTGCGGGTGGCTTATAACCAGTGGACACAGTTCGAAGATTTTCCGCAGTTCATGGAAGGCGTGAAGGAAGTAAAGCAGCTCGATGACAAGCGGCTGCGCTGGCGCGCCGAAATTGCCGGGGTAGAGCAGGAATGGCTGGCGGAGATCAGCGAGCAAACACCCGACCAGCGGATCGCGTGGCACAGCACTTCAGGCGCGAAACATGCCGGAGTCGTGACGTTCCATTATATTGATGAAAATACCACGCGGATTATGCTCCAGATCGATTATGATCCGGAAGGCGTGCTAGAGAATGTGGGCGCGGCGCTGGGCATGGTGAAGTCACGCATAGCGGGGGATATGGAGCGCTTTAAGACATTTATTATGGAACGCGGCGCACCGACTGGTGCGTGGCGTGGCACTGTCGAGCGCGAATAAGCAGCCTTCAGGGTTTTTTGCGGGCGGTTTTAAGCTGCTCACGGGCTGGTAGAAACCACTTAAGAGGTACTTCAATGTGGCTCCAACTCTTTAGTGGTTTATTTTATCGTGGATTACATTCAGGTTTTGAGCGCAGATAAAACCACGGGAAGCACTATTCATCAGGACGTGAGAGCAGCAGGTTAAATCCCACGAAGTTTAGCGATAAGACGTTGAATCACGCTGCGATCCGCCTGGGTGCGGCGCTGCTGCTGAGCGAGATCGCGCAGGCGTGTAATCTCGTTGAGCAGGGCAAAGCGGTGGACAGTTTCGCCGTTGATGTAATACCATTGGCCCCCTACGTGGCGAATCTGTGGGTCACGTCCATGAACCTCGCGGAAGGCGCGTTCGTAACTGTGAGCGATAATCTGGGGGGTCAGGGTCGATTCATTATCCACCATAAGCATGAGCATCTCATCTCGCAGGTGCAGCGCATTTTCTGTTCTTAATGTAGTGTATCACTCTAAGCTATTCCTCGAAAGAGTTTTTAATTTGAATGAGTCATTAGCCTTGTGAAGTAGCCACAAAGGCTTCATCGTGCAGCAGTTTAGTTTTGTGGCTCAACAACGACCACTCCATCCAATATTTGCAGAATAGTATCAG
>JBGSXK010000389.1:0-1996 GCA_041751455.1 Anaerolineae bacterium | reverse complement strand
CACGCTCTTTGTTGCGCTTTTGAAGCTCTATTGCCGTGATGATGCCCGCTGGCATGACTTTTCCTGAAAACAAACAACCGTGATTACAGAAACCACGGTTGTCTTCATCGCGTAGCATAGATAGCCTAAGAGGTATGATGTTGCGTCGAGCGCTTACACGCCGAATCAGCTTTTCAGTTTTAGATTATCTCAATGTCAACAGACAAATCTCGAAATCACTGTGGAGCTTGGCTAAACTATAGCTACCGGCTCCGGCACAAGCATCACATCCGCCCGAACTGGGGGCGGGTCCACTTTCTGGCATCACGCAATGAAACAACCTTGATGTTCTGTGGCGGCTTCCACATGTTGTGGTTTACGGGACTGTAGACCCGTGCGCTGCCGTCACGCGCAGCTATTACATCGAGCGACCAATTATTTCCTCGAATTATTAGTGAGGAAATTTCGTCTACCGGATATTATACGCAATTTTTGGTAAACTGCACAACCGGAATTTTGTTCAGGGTTAAGACCCGGCACCAGCAAGGGAAAGCAGGCACATTGGCAGGACGACGGATTCTCGTAACAGGTGGGGGGACATTTCTGGGTGACAGCATTGCGGCGGCACTGTTGGCAGAGGGGGCAGAAGTCTCGCTTTTGGTACGTCCCGGTGCAGAGGATAAACTGGGGCCGCTGGCACAGCGTACTCGCTGGACAGTGGCAGATGTCTGGAATCCAGCGAGTTTGCGCGGGCGCGCACGTGGGCACGGTAGTGTCGTACACACCGTTGGCAGCATGACAGCAGACCCGAAAATCGGCCTGACCTACCACTGGCTCAACTTTGCCTCTGCCCGCAATGTGGCCAATATGTGCGTCAGTGACGGTTGCCCGCATATGGTCCTGCTCAGCAGTGTTCGCGCGCCCTGGGTAAACCGCCAGTATCTGGCGGCCAAACGAGAGGCCGAAGGGTATATCGAGCGGGTGGGCCTGCGGCCAACGATTATCCGTGCGCCCGTAGCGTATCTGCGTGGACAGCGCCGCCACCCGTTTTTCATGCTCATGACCGCGTTGGGTAGTGTTCTGCCGACATCGTGGCTGCTTTTTGGCCGGGTAGCACCTATGCCGGTGGATATGATTGCGCGCGGGGTGGCACGCATTACACTGGCCGAAAAGCGCAGCAAAACCTTTTATTATGCCCGTGACCTGCGCCGCCTGAACACCGCGCAGGAAGTCCGCCGTACTTCGCTGGCACTGGCGGACGAGGAAACGCTGCGCAAACCGCTGCAACATCCGATTGAACTGCTGGATGAGGATACGCCGTTTGGCTGGTCGCCGCCGAAAGATGGTGGGCGCTGAGGCCGACATCGCAACCCACCAGGTTTGACGTGGTTTATCTCACCGGATAAAATGTAATAGATTGTGCGAACAATCCGCGATGAGGCTCGTGTAATACCTTTGAGGTTGATGGCTTCTACCCCGCATATGCGATGAGGTGGGAGCCTTTTTTGTTGGGGCTGTTCTCAGTGGTGGGAGGGTAAAAATGCGCCCAGGTACAGGCTGGCAAACTAATCTGAAACAGCGGGTTGCAGCTTTCTGGCATGCAGCCAGGCATTATCTGGGTCTTCATATCAGGGACACTATTGATGAATACCGGATTTTCCTGCGGGCATTAGGCCAGGGGCTGCTTCTGGGGGGGGTGATCGGCCTGCTGGCGGGCACGGCATCGGCGATTTTTCTGATTGCGTTAAGCGCAGTCACCGTCTTTCGCGAGGGAAATCCTTCGCTGCTGCTGGCGCTGCCCTTTGCCGGGTTCGCCATTGGCTGGTTTTATTTACGTTTTGCAGGGGTGGCCAGCCGGGGCAATAACCTCGTGATCGAGGAAGTGAACCTGAATCAGGGGAATATCCCGCTGCGCATGGCACCGATGGTTCTGGTGGGCACCCTGCTGACGCACCTGTTTGGCGGCTCGGCAGGGCGTGAAGCATTTGAGTTCGGGTTGCTCACATCGAGGTTGGTA
>JBGSXK010000388.1:0-3698 GCA_041751455.1 Anaerolineae bacterium | reverse complement strand
CTTGGTTCAGCGCTGCCGGGGCGGCTGCGAAACTTTATCGTGCAGGATTCTATCCGTGTGCTTGAGCCGGAGGGGACGCTGGTTTATGCAACCCCAGTAGCAGTATTTGAGGGCACACCCGTATACAGCCATCCGTTCTTCGAGCGTGTGATTGACGCGACCCCTGTGACCGAAATTGACGGTGTACCTGTCTATGCGCGACCTGACGCGGTGACGATTGTGCAGCCTGTGGTCAGCCGGGCGCTGGGTTTTAGCGAGCCGCTGAGTGATGTGCTGGAACCGGGTTATGCGCACGAATACACGTTTAGTGTTCATGTGGGTCAGGAGATCGCCATTGGGATCCAGTTCTTTTCGCCGTTTGCCCAGGCCGTGAATCGCAACGTGCGGGTGATTGATCCGGCAGGCAGCAGCAGCGAAGATACCTGCCAGCGTCAGAGCATCCTGAGCGGTGACACGGGCGTGGGTTTCATCTGTCAGGCGGCGCAGGCGGGCGAGTGGAAACTGCGACTCTTTGGGCGCGAGGGCGAAAGCAGCGGCGTGTATGTGGTGGCACTGGAGCGTTTCTGAGGGGCATCTGTGTAGGGATATGGCGCGGGCGTTATGGAAGCGGTTTCGTCAGGTTGCACTATCGTGCGTTGGGTGAACAGACTTCATCATATAGATGGAATCCACATACTGGTCACGATGGCGATAGCCACCCGGTAAAAGGCCATACTCTACAAAACCCACTTTACGATAAAGGTGAATGGCTGCCGGATTATTCCCGAAAACACTGAGCGTGACCACCCTGAGACCCTCAAGGCAGGCGACGGCCTCGCTGTAGACCGTGTGCATGAGCAGCTCGCCCAGCCCCTGCCCACGATAAGGCTGCGCAATGGCGATGCCCAGGCTGCCTACGTGACTGCTGGTGAAAGTCCCCAGCCGGATTTCGGTGTTTCCAATCAGGCGATCTGCACTGAAAGCGAGAATCTGCACAAGCTGCCCGGCGGCGATGTGTTCCAGCATCCGCTGGACATAGTGCTGTTCACTTTCCAGTGAGATTTCCACCCCCTGGATGAGAATATAGGTTTGCTCCTGGGAAAGCGTATTGATAAACTCCCACAGGGCATAGGTGTCGTCCTGGTGTGGATAACGCAGCGTGACGGCCAGCCCGCTGCGGGTGTGGCCTTCGAAAATGATTTTGCCTTCGGTCATCGGTATGTTCCGTGCATAGGATGGTGGGTTAATTAAGCGGTGTGCTGAGAAAGTCGCTCATAAGCCGATTGACGCGCTCTGGTTCTTCGTGCTGTACCCAGTGGGTGGCTTCCTCGATCATCTCCAGCCGTCCATCATCACACAGCTCAATGCTGGCCTGAGCCATCTCGCGCTTCAGGAAAGCATCCTGTGCGCCCCAGATGATGAGGGTGGGCACGGTAATGCGCGGGCTGGTGGGGAGGGCACGCTGCGGCGGACGCTGGATGATTGCCCGATACCAGTTTATCATAGCCGTAAGCGCGCCGGCCTGTGCCCACGCCCTGCGATATTTGATGAGGTCTTCGTCGGTGAATGTTCCCGGCCTGCCCGTGTTTTTGACCGTCTCCGCGAGGCTTTTGAAATCATTACGGCTCAGCATGGCTTCTGGCAGGCGGGGGATCTGCATGGCGAAGACATACCAGCTTTTGCGCCTCTGTGACCAGCTCTGGGACAGCGTCCTGCGCAGGACGCTGTGATGCGGCACATTGAGGATCACCAGTTTGTGCAGGCGCTGCGGGTAGACGTTGGCGACCCACCACGCCACCGCCGCGCCCCAATCATGCCCGACCAGCAAGGCTTTTTCCACGCCTGCCGCGTCGATCAGGCCGATGACATCCAATGCCAGCTCATCCAGGCTGTAAGCGGTGATGCCCTCCGGTTTATCGCTGAGGTTATAACCGCGCTGGTCGGGCACCCAGACCCGGAAGCCCTGCGCGGCCAGTGCGTCGATCTGCTTGCGCCAGCCATACCAGAACTCCGGGAAGCCGTGCAGCAAAATTACCAGCGGGCCATCCTGCGGCCCGGCCTGGACGACATGCAGGGTGATGCCGTTGGTCTGAATATACTGGTGGTCGTAGGGCTGCATTGTGGCTCTTTCTGCTAATGATCTGTGGGAAGTGTAGCACAAATCCTGCGGCAGGGGCTATCAGGGTATGAGCGGTTTGTGCATATCCCAGCCGGGTTCATCCACAATGATCTGCTCCCCTTCGGGCGTGGTATAGCTCCAGGGGTCGTTAACCTCGCGCACGATCCTATAGCCGAGGCGTTCATAGAGCCGTCGGGCATTGGGGTTATTGGCCTCTACGCCGATCTGAGCGGTGTGAAAGCTGCGCGCGCGCAGCAGGTTTTCGGCGGCAGCAATCAGCTTTGTGCCGATGCTGAGTCCCTGCATGACAGGGATCACCCGCAGCGCCCAGATGAGGCCGATACCCTGAAGCGCATAACGGGTCAAATCCACCTGCACCTGCCCGATGGGAAAGTGGTTGGCCTCCGCCACCAGATAGGCGACCTCACCACGTTCCGCGCGGGCAAAGTCTTTTTCCAGAATATGACGATAGGGTGTCATGAGGCCGAACCATTCGAGGGGGCGCAGGTCGTCACACCGGGCATGACGGATGGTGACGGCCAGGTGGACATCAAAAGACGGATTAACGGCAGGTGTGGGCATAACCATGGACGCTTAAAGGCTGAATACAATCACAGAATTGATTGTACATCAGGATGAGCGCCCGCGCAGGCTGGGGTCGAGCACATCGCGCAGGCCGTCGCCCAGGAAGTTGAAGCCCATGACCGTGAGCATAATCGCCAGGCCGGGGAAAATGCCCATCCAGGGAGACTGGCGGAAGAAACTGCGCCCCTCTGACAGCATTCGGCCCCAACTGGGATCGGGCGGTTGTGTGCCCAGCCCGAAGAAGCTGAGCGCGGCCTCGGCCAGAATGGCGAATGAGAGGCTGAGCGAAACTTCAACGATCAGCGGTGCGAGGATGTTGGGAAAAATGTGCTGCACCAGAATATGACGGTCACTCGCACCGAGCGCCTGCGCCGCCTGCACATACTCTCGTCTTTTGATTGTCAGCACCTCGCCGCGCGCGATGCGGGCGAAGATGGGGATATAGACCACGCCAATGGCAATCATGGCGTTGCCCACGCCGCGCCCCAGCACCGCCATAATGGCAATCGCCAGCAGAATGGTGGGGAAGGCGAACAGCACATCCATCGAGCGCATGATAACTTCATCGGCTGCGCGGCGGCCATATCCGGCGATCATCCCCAGTGTGGTGCCCACTGTCGCCGCGATGCTCACCGCGATCACCCCCACCAGCAGGGAAATGCGCGCGCCGTGCAGGATGCGGCTGAGGGTATCGCGCCCAAAGTCGTCCGCGCCCAGAGGATGCGCCAGGCTGGGTGGCGAAAATGGTGCGCTGAAGTCCATCTGGTTGGGCGGATAGGGGGCGATCTGCGGCCCCACCAGCGACATCACCACCAGCAGGGAGATGAGCGCCAGCCCAATCATGCCCGTGCGGTGGCGCAGCAGGCGGGCGGCTGTCTGGGGCAGAAAGCTGACGGTGCGGGTGGGGCCGGGCTGCTGGCTGAGCGCTGGTAATTTCGCGTCGTTATGGGTTGGCTTCTCCACCGCACATTACCTCTCAGGCGTATTCCACACGTGGGTCGAGGAAAAAATAGAG
>JBGSXK010000387.1:0-9482 GCA_041751455.1 Anaerolineae bacterium | reverse complement strand
CAATACCGCCTGGATATTCCTGTGGCATGACCAGCAGTTCCCGCTGACGGTGGTTGCGATGCTGGTACTGCTGTTATGCCTTATCATCCTCTATCTACGGCTGGGTATTGGCCTTGTACCTGCAAGGGGTGCAGAGCGGTGGCTGGTGAACCTGCCCTTCAGCATCTACCTCGGCTGGATTACAGTGGCGACAGTCGCCAATATCACGACCCTGCTGTATGACCTTAATTGGGATGGCTATGGTATTGCCGGGGAAACATGGGCGGTTATTATGCTGGTAGTGGCGACAATCATCACAGCGCTGGTCATCCTTACACGTGGTGATACAGCCTATTCCGGGGTAATTGTCTGGGCCTTTGCAGGTATTGCTGTGAAACAGTTGGAGACGCAAAGCGTGGCATTCACAGCGATTGCGATGTCGGTGGTGCTAGCAGCACTGCTGCTGGGTAAGTGGATTTATGACCATCGCCCGCGCCAGGGCATCCCTGCCAGCGAACACAGAGCAGATGCACGTGCGTGATTGCTGCCCAGAGGATGATATTATAGAATCGCCTGATTTGGCAGAAATGGATCAACCTGCTTTGATGCACATCTACTATTGCGATCACTTTGTACTGCCACTGCCATCCGATCATCGCTTCCCGATGGCCAAGTATGCCCTGCTGCGGGAACGGGTGGCTGCGGAGATCATACCGCCGGGTAAACTTGTTGAGCCAGCCCCGGCCACAGATGCCGAACTGCTGCGCTGTCATACCCGTGAATATCTCGAAAAAGTGAAAGCTGGCAGCCTCTCGCCCAAAGAAATGCGGCGCATTGGTTTTCCATGGTCTCCGCAGATGGTCGAGCGGTCCCGTCGATCCGTAGGTGGGACGATTGCAGCCTGCCGGGATGCGCTGCAAACAGGAATGGCCGTCAATCTGGCTGGTGGCACCCATCACGCTTACAGTGATCATGGTGAAGGTTACTGTGTCTTTAATGATGCGGCAGTCGCTGCGCGGGCGATGCAGGCCGAAGGGATGGCGCGCGAGGTGCTCATCATCGATTGTGATGTACATCAGGGAAATGGCACCGCTGCCATCTTCACTGATGACCCAACAGTCTTCACCTTTTCGATTCATGGTGAGAAGAACTTTCCTTTCCGTAAAGAACCGAGTGATCTGGATATCGCGCTGCCAGACGGCACAGAAGATGAAGCTTACCTCACTGCCCTGATGCGTGGCATGACACAGGCCTTCATACAATCACAAGCAGAACTGGTGATTTATCTGGCGGGTGCAGACCCGTTCAGCGGGGACAGGCTGGGGCGGCTACAACTCAGCAAAGCAGGGTTAGCGCAGCGTGATGCGCTGGTGCTGAACACCT
The DNA here is from genome assembly GCA_041751455.1 of Anaerolineae bacterium. GTDB lineage: Bacteria > Chloroflexota > Anaerolineae > Aggregatilineales > Phototrophicaceae > JAIOHN01. The sequence goes on along the minus strand of JBGSXK010000387.1, from coordinate 8,120 downwards.
GCCAGCAAGCGGGGCTGCCTGTAGCCATAGCAATGGCCGTCGGGTATGCTCCGCAGGTTGAGGATATTGTCGATATTCATCTACAAACTGTCCGAACAGCATTATATGGCTGACAAAATTAGCTCCTTCTCATCAGGAGCGATATTATTGCTCAGTAGTTCTTAATCTTGTACTGGCGCTTCCCTCATGCATCTGTTTTTATAATCTCCACCAGTAATCTCTTACGTTAGTGACGAGAATAGAATTTATTACCTGTCGCTTTCACATGACGGCTGAGGGCAAATTCATTATGACGATCCAAATCCATGCCTGGGAAAACCGCTTGCTTGCCAGCGCTTACGAGGCACTTCAGAATCACAAACCGTTAGAACAGGTGGAGGCAGATAACGCGCAATTGCAGGCTGCGTATGCCTACTGCGACGAAGTGACTCGCTTTCACAGCCGCACCTTTTACCTGGCTTCTGGCCTGCTCCCAGCAGAGAAACGACGTGCGGCGCGCGCCTTGTATGCCTTCTGTCGCGTGACAGATAATATCGTGGATGAGAGTATAAATGATCAGCAGGCCCAGCAGGTGCTTGAACACTGGCGCAATCTGGTAAATGCGTCCACCCCTCCACAGGCTGATAAGGTTGCGCTGGCATGGGCAGATGCGCGCGCACGCTATAACATTCCACGTGGTTATGCCGAACAGTTAATTGACGGTGTAGGCCGCGATCTTACTCAAAAGCGTTATCAGACATTTGGTGAACTGGCAGATTATTCTTATGGTGTCGCCTCGACGGTGGGCCTGATGGCGATGCATATCATCGGCTTTAGCAGCGAAGCCTCGCTGCCCTACGCCGTCAAGCTGGGCGTGGCGTTGCAGTTAACGAATATTTTACGTGATGTCGAAGAAGACTGGGAAAACGGCCGGGTTTATCTCCCGCTGGACGAACTGGCCGAGTTTGGCCTGAGCGAGGCTGACATCGCTTCTAAAACTGCGGATCATCGCTGGCGTGCTTTTATGCAGTTTCAGGTCGAGCGCAACCGCCGCCTGTATGCCGAGTCATGGCCGGGTATCGGTCTGTTAAACTCGGATGGGCGTTTTGCCATTACCGCCGCCGCAGAGCTTTATCGGGCGATCCTGCATGATATTGAAGCGCACCAGGGCAATGTGTTTCACCGTCGCGCTCGTGTCAGCACCTCTGGCAAGCTGGTGCGCCTGCCGGGCATCTGGTGGCGGGCAAGACGCGCGCGGATGGCTTAACGATGCCGGATTATGATGTGGTGATGATCGGCGCGGGACACAATGCGCTGGTCTGTGCCGGATATCTGGCGCAGGCGGGTTATCGTGTCGCCGTGATAGAGCGCCGACATAAGGTCGGCGGCGCTGTTGTCACGGAGGAGATTATCCCTGGCTTTAAGTTTGACCTGGGCGGCTCTGCCCATATTCTGATTAATCACACACCCATTGTCCATGACCTGAACCTGACCGCTTACGGGCTGGATTATATTGATCTTGACCCTTTATTCTTCGCGCCCTTCCCGGATAACAGCCACCTCACCCTGTGGAAAGATGTGGAAAAGACCTGCCAGAGCATCGCGGAAGTTTCGCCGGCAGATGCCGAAGCCTACCGGCAGTTTATCGACGAATGGCAGCCTATTGCGCATGGTATGGTGGAGGCTTTTCTTCATGCTCCCACTCCACTCAACCTGGGACGGTATATGATCTGGGGCAGCGGACTGGCACGCGCCGCGCCGATGGAGCAGTTAAAAGATATTCTGAGTGGTTATGGGCAGGTGGTTCGCCAGCGCTTCAGCAGCCCACAGTTGCAGGCGCTTATCGCATGGATGGCCGCGCAGTCCGGCCCGCCACCTGGTGAGCCGCTCTCCGCACCGTTTGCGTTGTGGCACCCCATGTATCATGTGAGCGGCATGAAACGCCCACGCGGCGGTTCAGGGATGCTCACCCAGGCGCTGGCGCGGATGATCGAGGCTTACGGTGGTGATATCATCACCAGCACGCCCATTAAACGTATTCTGGTGCAGGCCGGACGTGCCTATGGTGTAGAGACAGAAAAAGGCGAAACCGTCACGGGGCGTGTGGTCGTTTCCGGCGCACATATTCATACCACGCTGCGCCTGCTGGGCGAAGACACGCCACCTGTCGCCCGCCGCTTGCTGGAACGGGCACGAGTGGGCAACGGCTTTGGTATGATCGTACGTTACGCGATGAACGCCCTGCCCGATTATACAGCGCTGCCATCTCCGCCAGATGGCGCAGCAGGCGCACAGCATACTGCGCTGCAATTTATCTGCCCTGATCTGCAATATCTGGAAAATGCGTATGCCGATTATCTGACGGGGAAACCTGCTCGTGATCCGGCACTGATTGCTATGACTTTTTCCGCCGCCGACTCCACTCTCGCGCCGTCCGGCAAACATACTCTGTTCCTGTGGGGACAGTATTACCCTTATGAGCTGGCTTCAGGCGAGTCATGGGACATGATTGGTGATGCTGTCGCCGACCAGATGTTAAACACACTGGCGCAGTACGCGCCCAATGTGAAAGATGCGGTGATTGGCCGTCTGGTAGAAACACCGCTCTACCTGGAACGTGAACTAGGCCTGCTGCGCGGGAATGTCATGCACCTGGAAATGTCAGTGGATCAGATGTTTATGCTGCGTCCCGCGCTGACTATGAGCAATTATCGCGGGCCGCTGCCAGGGCTGTATCTCACCGGGGCAAGTACGCATCCCGGCGGGGGAATCATGGGCGCAGCAGGACGCAACGCAGCGGCCACCCTGCTCCATGATCTTTCACGTCCCGGCTGGTTAGGAAGGAACTGAACTGATGACCTACTTTAGCTTTCTGGCGATCTTCGTGGCGCTGCCCAGTATAGTGATGGCGGCATGGCTTATCATAGACCAGCGGCGTGGGAAAACACTGCCCCTTGCCCTTAGTGCCTCGCCTCCCCTCATCGCAATTGGGGTACATATGCTGGTTGCGCTGGTGTATACGACCCCCTGGGACAACTATCTGGTCGCAACCCGTGTGTGGTGGTATGACCCTGAGCTTGTCACGGGAATTGTCTTTGGCTGGGTGCCCATTGAAGAATATACCTTCTTCCTGCTGCAACCTGTTTTCACGGGTTTGTTCCTGTTCACTCTTATGCGTTACCTGCCTGTGTCCAACGTTCAGCCTACCTACAATAATCGGATGCTGCGAATCGTCCCGACGGCCATGGTGGGGGTGGTCTGGCTTGCCGCAGCGTTCATGCTGATCGCTGGCTGGCAGCCCGGAACTTATCTGGGGCTGATGCTGGTGTGGGCACTACCGCCGATTATGCTTCAACTGGTCTTTGGTGCAGATACGCTGTGGAGGCATCGCCGCATTGTACTGCTGGCCATTACTGTACCGACCCTTTATCTGGCCGTCGCAGACTCTACCGCCATTTTTTCCGGCACCTGGACCATTAACCCGGAGCAGTCCATCGGGATTTTACTGGGTGGTGTGCTGCCCGTGGAAGAATTTCTTTTCTTCCTGCTCACTAACGTCCTGCTGGTTTTTGGTGTAACGCTGGTTGTCGCGCAGGAAAGTCACCAACGTATGCCGAATATCATCCGGCGCTGGTTGCCATTTCTGGTTAACGAAAAAACGGTCAAGTCCAAACAGGCGGGAGCTTCCCGATGAGCATCTGGGAGTTTAACGATGTACTGGCGAAACGCCTGCGCGGCTGGAATATCGTGAATATAATTGTGGGGCTACTTCTGCTGCCCCGGAGTGCGTTCTGGCGTGGTTTTGGCAGCCAGAATATCGGCTGGGGAATCGTGAATATGACGATTGCAGTGGGAGGTACACGCCTGACTCAGCGCCGTTTTGCTGTACTGGCCGATCCATACCAGCACCAAATCCAAATCAAAGAGGCCCGTAATTTGTCGCGACTCCTGTGGATCAATACCTTTCTCGATATTTTCTATATGGCTGGCGGTGGTTGGCTGGCTGTGACCCGCGGCAAGACCAGCCCGCGCTGGCGTGGCACAGGGTATGGCATTATGCTTCAGGGTATGCTGCTATTTCTGTTTGACCTGTTTCACGCGCTGGCTGTGCCACCTCAAACACGCTAACAGACAGCTTCTGACCTGGCGACCACGCTTTATTATCCCGTAAGATAATGGTCTTATGGCCGCCTTACTCCTGCCTGTATTGTTGCCTATACTGAGGCCATCAGAATACTTTGCTCTAGGTGACAGGAAAAAATTATGCAGTGGGAAAATCGTTTTGCCACGCGCACTGCGCATATGAAACGCTCCACCATCCGCGAAATCCTCAAGCTTACCGCGCAACCAGATGTCATTTCATTTGCTGGAGGACTGCCCGCACCGGAGATGTTCCCAGTAGAACATGTGCAGCAGGCGACCGAGATTGTGCTGGCCGAGCGTGGCACGGAGGCGCTGCAATACAGCACTACTGAAGGTATGCCGGAACTGCGCCAGTTGATCGCGCTGCGCCTCTCCAACGAAAAATTTACAGTACGGCCAGATAACATCCTTATCACTACCGGATCACAGCAGGGGCTGGATCTCATTGGGCGGGTGCTGGTGGATGAGCGAGATGCTGTCATTGTGGAAAATCCGACTTACCTGGGTATGCTGATGGCCTGGAAGCCCTATGGCCTGAACTATGTACCAGTCCCTACCGATCAGGATGGCGCGATCATCGAAGCCCTGGAACCACTGCTGCAAAGCAGCCCCAAGCTGGTTTATATCGTCCCCAATTTCCAGAACCCCGCGGGCACAACGCTCAATGCAGAACGGCGGGCGCAGCTCGTGAAACTGCTTGAAGAGTCTAATATTCCGTTGGTGGAGGATAATCCTTATGGCGAGCTGCGTTATACAGGTGAAGCACTGCCCTCACTGCTGGAACTGGATGCACTGAATATGGGCGGGGACATCGAAAACGGCCATGTACTTTACGCAGGCACGTTTTCCAAAATTCTGATGCCTGGCCTGCGGCTTGGCTGGGTGGTCGCGCCCTCGGCGGTCATTGACAAGCTGGTACAGGCCAAGCAATCAGCGGATCTGCACACCAGTACGCTCGACCAGTTTATCACCTACGAAGTCGCCCGTGATGGTTTCCTGGAAGATCATATCCCGCGCCTGTGCGAGGTCTATCGGGAACGACGCGATGTGATGCTGGCGGCGATGGCACGTGACTTCCCGCCAGAAGTTACCTGGACGCAGCCTGATGGCGGCCTGTTCCTTATGGTAACCATGCCAGAATACATTGATTCGGCAGAACTGCTGCGCGAGGCAATCAATCACAAGGTTGCGTTTGTGCCGGGGACGGATTTTCATGTGGACGGCACCGGGCACAACACCTGTCGCCTCAATTTCTCTAATGCACAGCCTGCCATGATTGAAGAAGGAATCCGCCGCTTGGGGATGCTGCTCAAAGACGCAATCATGCAGCACACATAAGACCATTGTCGCCGGGATGGTGCTATCCAAAACAAGATGGTCATGTTAGAACGAAGAAGTTAAATCCAACTTTACTTCGAGTCTGATATTATCCACATGGCATCCTGGCGACGCACTCTCTATATCATGTTTACCGCCCAGTTGTTTTCCGCAGTTGGGTTTGCGCTTACGTTCCCCTTTTTCCCGCTCTATGTGGCAGATCTGGGCACCACCACCGGCCTAAGTATCGAATTCTGGTCGGGCATGGCGTTCTCATCTCAGGCGTTCACCATGATGATTGCCAGCCCTTTCTGGGGTACTGTGGCAGACCGTTATGGGCGAAAACTGATGGTTGAGCGGGCGATGTTCGGCGGGACACTCATTCTGATTTTGATGGCGTTTGTCACATCTGCCGAGCAATTTGTGCTGCTGCGGGCCATTCAGGGCTTCATCACCGGAACGGTTTCAGCATCCAACTCACTGGTCGCCGCCTCCGCCCCACGTGAGCGAATGGGTTACGCGATGGGTGTCTTGCAGGTCGGCCAATGGGGCGGCATCGCGCTGGGGCCGATCATTGGCGGGACACTGGCGGATGCCTTTGGTTTCAGGATACCGTTTATCATTACTTCGGTGCTGTTGTTTATCAGCGGCCTGCTGGTGATGTTTTTCATTCATGAAGACTTCGATAAAAATTCTGAGGCCAGTTCCAGGGCACGTGTCGGGTTTATCACGGGCTGGCGGCATGTGCTGGCGATGCCCGGTGTCATGCCCACCTATTCCCTGCGCTTTGTCAGCAGTCTGGGGCGCTCAATGCTCACCCCAATTATGTCCCTGTTCATCCTCTCGTTGATGACTACCCAGGGAGGTGTAAGTTCATTTACCGGCTTTGTCGTGGGTATCGAGTCCGCAGTGGCGACAGCCAGCGCTATTTACCTGGGACGATTGGGAGATCGTATTGGTCATCGCAAGATCGTGGTCTGGTGCGCACTGGCCGCGATGGTCATCTATATCCCTCAGGCCTTTGTGACCCAGCCCTGGCAGCTCCTTGTATTGCAGGCGATGGCGGGTGTAGCGCTTGGCGGTCTGGTCGCCTCACCCAGTGCGCTGCTGGCACAATACACCCAACCCGGCGAAGAAGGCGCGGTTTATGGCATCGATAACTCGATTGTCTCCGGCGCACGGGCACTGGCACCGCTGGCCGGCGCGAGTATCGCCCTCATGTTGGGTTATCGCGGTGTATTTATTATGGCTGCTGTTCTGATGCTGGGAATCGTCCTGATGGCAATCCGCTGGCTGCCGGGGCGTGTGTCTGAGCATCAGCTAAAGACTATATGAGCCTCACCTGAATATTTGTAATTCTCTCCCTCAACCAGTGCTAAACTATGCCTATCAGAATTATTACAGGGCAAAATATAATTGCTGGACGGCATGAGTGGCGGCCTGCTAAAAGCCCCGATGCGCACAGAGATGCACAAGCGAATAGATGAAATGATGTAATCCAACCTTGAGCTGCGGCTGTCCGAGAGGCAGTCAGGGCGAATTATTTTTGAAGGCACGAGCCATTGTGCCGCACTGGAAGTACATGGAGATATGGAAAAGCTGTCTAAACGATGAGTCATTTACTGGCAGCACGTTTTTCTAGTGAGAAATTGTCCCGACCGGATTATCTGATGTCTGGGGTTATCACGGCCTGGGTGCTTTCCATGATCGCACTGCCTATCCTGCGCTGGCTGTTTGGCAGCGTGGCAATCAATTGGGGTGTACTGGCGGCGGCGCTGCTTCAGGTCAGCGCTGTATTTGTCATTCTGGTGCGGCACTGGGGCTGGCGGCGTACCACCTGGACGCTGCTGCTGATTGCAGGTATCACTGGGCTGGCGGAAATTATCGGCTCAAAAACGGGTATTCCTTTCGGGCAATATGCGTACACAGAACGCTTACAGCCCCAGGTGGCCGGCGTACCTGTGTTAATTCCACTGGCATGGTTTATGATGCTGCCGCCCGCGTGGGCCGTGGCCCAGGCAGCAGTAGGCCGACAGAACCGCCTGTTATTTATATTCGTGAGCGCACTGGCTCTTACGGCCTGGGATTTTTTCCTCGATCCGCAAAAAGTCGCCTGGGGATTCTGGGTGTGGGCAGAGAGCAGCGGCGGTTATTTCGGCATCCCCTGGGTTAACTTCCTGGGCTGGTTGCTGGTCGCCTCGCTGGTGACCTATCTGGCGCGCCCCGCCAGCGTCCCGCTGCGCCCACTGCTGCTGATCTATGTCATTGTCTGGCTGTTGCAGGCGATTGGTCAGTTGTTTTTCTGGGATTTACCCGGCCCGGCAATAGTTGGCTTTATGGCAATGGGCATTCTGCTGTTATGGGTGTGGTGGGCACAGATGCAGAGGCCGACATGACCGAACTGCTCGTGTTGCTAGCAGCTTTCTTTTGCGGGTCGCTGCCTTTTTCGGTATGGGTTGGGCGGCTGGCCCTGCGGAAGGATATTCGACAGTACGGCGACCATAACCCCGGCGCAACCAATGTGCTGCGCGCAGGTGGCGTAAAATGGGGCGCGCTGGCTTTCCTGCTGGACTTTCTCAAGGGGGCGCTCCCAGTATGGCTGGCACACTTTACCCTGCGTGTTGAGGGCTGGCCGCTGGCTGCCATTGCTTTAGCACCTGTAATTGGTCATGCTTTTTCGC
>JBGSXK010000386.1:0-4252 GCA_041751455.1 Anaerolineae bacterium | reverse complement strand
CACCTGTCTGCTTATTTTTGTGCTGGTCCTAGCGGCCTGTACACCTGCAGCCCCTACGGCTACCAGCGTACCCCCCACCGATGTACCCCAGGTTGTGGAAGAAGCGACTGAAGAGGCGGTGGAAGAGCCAACTGAAGAAGCAACCGAAGAACTGTCAGAAGTGGCCGCTGAAGAGCCGACTGAAGTGATGGAAGAACCCACAGAAGTCGCAATGGCCGAAGAGCCAACCGAAGCAGCGACTGAGGAAGTGGTAGAGCCAACTGAAGTTCCCACCGAAGTGGCAGTAGCTGAAGAACCTACTGAAGAAGCCACCGAGGATGTAGTAGTAAGTGATGTGGTTGTGGTCGCTCCTGGCAGTGATCTGGTCATTGGTGTCGCGACGATCCTGAGCGGTGAAGGTCTTGTGCCGCTGGGTGCAGACATCACCCGTGGTGTCGAACTGGCACTGGCAGCGCGTCCCGTGGTCACAGTGGGCGGTGAGGAATTCACCGTTGCGCTCGATATTCAGGATGACCAGTGCTCGGCGGAAGGCGGCCAGGCGGTGGCTAATCGCTTTGCCTCTGACGCGCGCATCGTGGCTCTGGTTGGCCCAACCTGCTCCAGCGCGTGCCGTGCGGCAGGCCCGATCTTCGACGAAGCGGGGTACACCAACATCACCTCAAGCTGCACTGCGCCTGACCTGACCGCAGCGGATACGGGTTTTGACAGCTTTAACCGTACCACGCCCAATGACCTGCTTCAGGGTGCAGTGGCGGCAGAGTTTATCTTTAACGAACTAGGCCTGACGCAGATTGCTACCATCCACGATGGCAGTGCTTATGGCGAAGGTCTGGTCAATGTGCTGACTGATCGCTTTACCGAACTGGGCGGCGAGATTGTTTATGCCGATGCGGTGAACGTGGGTGACACGGACTTCCGCAACCTGCTGGATAACGCCGCTGATGCGTCACCGCAACTGGTGTACTTCGGTGGTTTCCCGGCAGAAGCAGCGCGGATTGCTGAGCAGCGTGCCGATGCAGGTCTGGACGACGTACCGCTGATGGGTGCCGATGGCATCAACACGCCAGAATACATCAACCTGGCGGGGTCAGCCGGCGAGGGGACATACTCTACATCGCCAGTCGCGGCAGCCAGCGATGCCTACGACGAATTCGTGGCAGAGTACGAAGAAGTGTACGGTACAGAACCGACTGCCGCGTTCCATGCCTATGCTTTCGATGCAGCCAATATGATCCTGGACGCGATTGAAGCGGTAGGCACGATTGACGAGAATGGCGATCTGGTGGTTGAGCGGGCAGCCCTGCGTGACTACATTCGCAGCTACAGTGCATCTGGCCTATCTGGAGAACTGTCCTGCGATGGCAGCGGTGACTGCGCGACCGGTGGTATCGGCTTCTTCCGGGTGGTCGATGGCACCTTTGTCCGTTTTGGTGAAGAAGTCACGGCTGAAGCAGAAGTGACAGAGGCCACGGAAGAGGCGATGGAGCCTACCGAAGAAGTTGAAATGGAAGTCACGGAAGAGGCAACTGCGGAAGCTTCCAGCTAACATTAGCTTCGACCAGATTACGATCATCACTACAGAGGTGGGCATTGTCCCACCTCTGTGTTATAAACGAACTCGTTTGTCGGTAGCTTAATCTCAGGAGCTTTTATGGCCTCCGATGCGCCGGGCCTGGTCTCTTCGCCAGGTAATGTTGAGAAAATATGGAACTGGATAAAAAAAGACCCTGTCCGGTTTATACTTTACACAATAGGTACACTCCTCCTTGCTTTTCTGCTTTATGTGGCAATTTATAATATTCGAAACCCCGAAATAAGTCGCTTTACCCTGGAGCGGTTTGTTCGCCTGGCAATTTTTGGGCTGGCACAGGGCAGTATCTATGCGCTCATCGCCCTGGGTTACACACTGGTCTATGGCATTTTGCTGATGATTAACTTCGCACATGGCGAGGTCTTCATGGCGGGTGCATATATCGGGTTTTTTGCCATTACTGCGATGGATCAGAGCGGCCTGCTGCAAAGCCAGCCGCTGCTGGCGCTTTTGTTTACCATGCTTGTCGGTATTACGGCTTCGATTGTGGTGGCGCTGCTGCTGGAACGGATTGCTTATCGTCCATTGCGGGGTGCGCCTCGCCTCGTCCCTTTGATTACAGCGATTGGCGCATCGATTACGTTGCAGCAGCTTTTCCTGCGCCTGTTTGGTGGTTCGACCCGCACTTATCCAGACTTAAACCTTTATGTGCTGCCCAGCATGTTTCAGGAAGAGTGCTCACTGGTAGAGGGCGTGAATGTGTGCCGAGGGCTTGACCTTATACGTGGTATTTACCCGGTACAGATTCAACTGGCGGATCAACTGCTGGAACTGCGCCTGCGTCCACTGTATTTTATTGTCTTTTTTGTAGCGCTGATCCTGATGGGGGCGCTCTGGTTTTTTGTGCAGCGCACCAGTACGGGTAAAGCAATGCGGGCAGTGGCCGAGGATAAAAACACAGCGGCTTTAATGGGCATCAATGTAGATCGTGTGATCGTAATTACCTTTGTGTTGGGCGCGGCACTGGCGGGGGCTGCTGCGGTGCTGTTTGCGCTTTATAACCGCCAGGTGACCCCCTTTATGGGCTTTACGCCAGGAATTAAAGCCTTTACCGCGGCGGTGCTGGGGGGGATTGGCAATATCCCCGGCGCGATGTTCGGTGGCCTGTTCCTGGGGATGATTGAATCTATCGCGCCTGCGCTGCTGGGTATTCCATCACAGCTTGAAGACGTAGTGGCTTTTGGAATGCTGGTGCTGGTGCTGATCTTCCGGCCAACCGGCATTTTTGGCGAAGTGTTATCCAAGAAGAAAGCCTGACCTCATGGTAAACAGCGATACACTTCGTTATGGTATGTATGGCGCGGTAATTTCGGTGGTCCTGGCGCTGACAGGGGTTTTCACTTCATTTGAACGCACGGCAGTCATTGATCATGTCCTGCAATTAAGTTTTGCCATCCTGCTGCTGCTGACTTTCGTGACGGGTTATACTGCGGCCCGGCAGTCGCGTCCCAGTACGCTAAAAGACACAGTGATCAATGGTGCAGCGGCCAGCCTGATGGTGGGCACTGCGCTGGTGCTGCTGGTACTCCTTCAGGTAAATGTCAGCATGAGTTTTGTGTTTCCCAACCTCGGCAACCTGACCCGGACCACACTGATGCTGGGTGCATCTGATGTTGGGGTAGGTTTGTTGGCCTTACTGGCGTTCAGCGTCGTGATAGGGGTATTCGCCGGGCTTTCGCTGCAAATCCCTGCGCGTGACCGCGGTCTGATTTTCATCAGCCTGATACTCACAGGGATCATCGGCCTGCTGCAAGATCAGCTTATCGCTATTATCACAATGCGCGACGCGCTGGTACTGATCTTTGTATTTGGACTGGCTTACCTGCTGAGCCTGCGGCTGATGGCAGATAAGAATCTGGTGCTCCGGCTGGGTTTTGGCCTGGGTGTGGGCGTAGTAGTGGGGTTGGTTCTGGCACTTTTAATTAGCTCGGATAATCTCACGGTGGCTGCTACAGACCGGGTGCTTAGGAACAGGTTTCCCTGGTTGCCCGTGATCACCGGGGTGATTGGCCTGATGGGCGCGCTGGTCACGGCTGCGCCGAAATCCGTACATGGGGCAGCCATCTATTTTCTCATCACTCTGGTGATTATCGGTGTGTTGAACACGTCCCGTGAGATGAGCCTGATCGCATCAGTGATCACTTTTCTGTTGGTGATCTTTGCGCTGCAGGTTGCGCCGCTCCTGGGGGCGCAGGCAGAACAGCGTTTTGCCCTGGGGAGTCGGGGTGAAAAGCGTATGACACATCGCACCGCTGCGCTGTTTGCCCTCGTTGTGATGGTGATCGCGCCGATGTTCCTGGGGCAGTATATCACCAGCGTGTTTGACCTGGTGGGCCTTTATGTGATTATGGGCATTGGCCTGAATGTGATGGTTGGTTATACCGGTCTGCTCGACCTGGGGTTTGTCGCGTCATTTGCCATTGGCGCTTATGCTATGGGGCTGATGACTACGCCGAGTATGCTCACCTGTGGCTGGACTGACCCCGCGCAAATCACCCCGGATAACGTCCGTCAGTTATGTACAGGTGTAATGACTTTCTGGCAGGCATGGCCTTTCGCAGCGTTGACGGCAGGCCTGACAGGGGCACTTCTGGGGGTGCCCGTGCTGCGACTGCGGGGGGATTATCTGGCAATTGTCACACTCGGCTTTGGCGAAATCAT
>JBGSXK010000385.1:0-3020 GCA_041751455.1 Anaerolineae bacterium | reverse complement strand
CCCATGCGCCAACAGCGTCCGCGCCAGTTCGGCCTCGGCTTTCGCCTCGCGCAGGCGGGTGATGGCCTCGTGATAATAAATATCGGGGTCGGCAGGGAAAGCCTCATCTTCGATGGCGCTACGTGCCGGGCTGTCCAGTGCTGTGACCACATCGCCCATACCGCGCTGTGCAATACCAATAAAGAGCGCTTCGCCGCTTTCGCGCGCGTGGAGCAGCGATTGACGGGCATACTCCCAGGCAGTGTCCGTCTCGGCACGTTGCAGGTAAATAACGGACAAACCGTAATAGATTTCGGCCAGCACACCAGGGCGGCGGGGTTCTTTTTCCGTCCAGCGCTCATAAAGCGCGCGGGCTTCTTCCAGCGCAGTGCGGGCAGCCTCATAACGCTCCATACTGACGAGCATCAACCCCTCGTTGGTGATCGCCATCGTCTGAAGATCGAAGATGCTGTTTTTCCCGGCGATTTCGTAGGCTTTGCGAAAAAGCTGCCGGGCGCGATTATAATCACCTTTATAACGGTAGGTCTCGCCTATGTTGTGTTCCATGGCGGCCACACGCCACCAGTTCTCAACCTGCTGATAGAGATCGCGGGCGCGCTGAAAGTGCATCAGGCTGGCATTAAAGTTGCCGCGCCGACCCTGCATATTCCCCAGCAGATGCTCAACACGGCCCTGATTCGCCAGATGCCCGCTTTCCAGCGCCTGCTGCCCTAATGCCGCCAACTGCTCTAACGCCTTGCGAAAACTCAGGTCGCTCGTTTGCCAGAGGGTATACGCCTTCAGGCAGGCCGCCTCAAATTCTGCGCCGGGTTCGGTCTCTGCTTGTGTCGTCACCATGTGTTTTTGCCTTTACTTTTCGCAAATGCTGAGCCTGCAACCTGGATGCCTGTTAAACTGTTCAGGCTGTGTTAGTCCTCTGACCATAACGCCTAAATCATAAAGAGAGCATAACAAAGTTGCAAAAAATCTGGTGTTTCCCACCTGAAATGCGCATCCAGGCTTTGGTATAGGGTCAGACCTAATGCTCAAGCTGCTGGTGAATTACTGTCCGCGCTATTTTCTCATAACCCTGCTTCAGATACTGGCCGGGATGGAGTCCAGCAGGGCGGCACTGCTGGCGATGATCTGCACCGGGGTGTGCGGTGTATCTACCCGATAAAGTTGTGCGGCCTCGGTAATCGAGGCGTAGGCATCGGGAAAGGTAAGTATAGCCTCACCGATAATGCCTGTTTTCAGCATGAGCGCGATACATTCATCAGGGGGGGCGGTGTAAAAATCCACGCTCTGCCAGCTCACCGGCCCTTCAATGTAGGCCACATCGGAGAACAGGATATAAAATGCGGGGATATTCTGCTGGGGTCTGAACGCGCCCACATATAACCGCGACAGGCTGTTAAAATAACGGTACACCTGACAGCGATAAAGCTGCGGCACTTTGATCTCAAACAGTGGGTTCATAAGGTTCGCTCGTATTCTGGTGGTCTTCCGATTCCGGGTCGAGCGTTCTGACCAGTACCTTATCCACACGCCGCCCATCCATATCCATAATTTCAAAGTACAACCCCTGCCACTCGAAGTGATCGGCAGCAGTGGGAATGCGGCCTATGCGCCGCATGGCAAAACCACCGAGTGTCTGGTAGCTGCCGTGTTCTTCCTCCGGGAAGATGACCCGATGCAGGGTGTCTTCGACAGCATCCAACTGCATCAGACCATCCAGTAGCCAGGAGCCATCGGTACGCTGTACCGCGTCTTCCTCATCCACATGACCGCGTACAGAGGGAAATTCGCCCAGGATGGCCTCAACCAGGTTGGCAAGTGTAATCAGGCCTTCGATATCACTGTGCTCATTGATGACCAGCGCCACCACCTGACGTGATTGGCGCAGCAGTTCCAGGGCTTTCAGGGCGCTGACACTTTCTGGCACAAACAGCGGCGGCGTAATTTCGTTAGGCAGATCCAGATGCTCGCTCTTAAGGATTTGTGGCAAAACTGTGCGTGTGGAGAGGATGCCCAGAAGGCTACGCTCCTCTTCTTCGTAGACCGGGTAATAGGCATGGCGGGTTTCGCTGATGATGCTCAGGTTCTCAGGCCAGGGGTTACGCGCATCCAGCCAAATCACCTCGGAGCGAATGGTCATGACGGCGCTCACGCGCAGATCACCCGCCCGGAACAGATTACTGACAATCTCCTGCTCCGCTTCTTCAAAGACCCCCGCCTGAGTGCCCTCCTCGATCATAAATTCGACTTCTTCTTCGGTCACGGGTGGCTCATCCGAAGTGCGTGAACCCAGCAGACGCAGCACTACTTCAGTCGAGAAGCTGAGCAGGGCAACAATGGGCGCGGCCAGGCGCGAGAGCAGCCTCATAGGAGGAGCAACAGCCGAGGCGATCCTCTCCGGGTTACCCAATGCCAGCCGCTTGGGGACAAGCTCGCCTACCACCAGCGAGAGATAGGTAATCACCAGCACCACGACAATGGTGCCCAGGACATCGGCAGAGGCCGCAAGGAAAGGTATGGTGCGCAGTGCGTCTGCGACCCCGCGCGACAGTGCCGCCTCGCCAAATGCCCCGGAGAAAATCCCAATCAGTGTGATACCAATCTGAATAGTAGATAAAAAACGATTAGGATTCTCCGCCAGTTCCAGTGCGGCACGTGCCCCGTGGTCGCCAGCCTCCGCCCGCTGCTGCAAGCGTGCCTTGCGTGAGGAGATCAACGCCGCTTCCGACATAGCAAATATGCCATTGGCAAACATCAGCAGTAGCAAGATAAGAATTATCTCGGTATTAATGGCCGTATCCAGTTCTGCTAGGACTCAGGCAGACATTGTGCCACGAGACTGAATCAGATTTCAACCCACTGCTTCGGCGGTGGCGGCGGGTTCTTCGGTCATCATGGGTATCTCGTCATCATCGTCATCGTCATCGTCATCATCATCGTCATTTTCGGCAGGCGGGTCATCGGCTGTCGTTTCCGGCGTGGACGCAGGCGCAAGCGCTTCTTCTGTCGCAGCGGGCGCGGGC
>JBGSXK010000384.1:0-4678 GCA_041751455.1 Anaerolineae bacterium | reverse complement strand
ACGCCGTCGTGTTTGACCACATCGGCGACGCGTATCAGGCGCTCGGAAAACCGGCTGAAGCTCTCAACTATTGGCAGAAGGCGCTCGCTCTCGAGCAAGGCAATAAGAAGATCGCGGAAAAGATTGAGAGCGTCAAACAGAAGGGTTCCCATCTGCATCTCATCGGTTTATTAGGGACAGGGGGTGTTCACAGCCATCAGAGGCACCTGTACGCGCTGATGGATGCTGCCCAGAGCGAGGGTATCAGCCCGGTGATCCATATGATTACTGATGGACGCGACACGCCGCCCAACAGCGCGCTGGATTTTCTGCAAGACCTGGAATACAAGATGGAGGCCAGTGGTGCCGGGCAAATCGCCACTGTCAGCGGGCGTTATTATGCGATGGACAGGGATAAACGCTGGGAACGCACCAGAAAGGCCTATGATGCGATGGTTTATCGCCAGGGCGAGCGCCAGCCGTCGGCACGCCAGGCCATCCGGCAGGCATATGACAGCAGCGTAACTGATGAATTTATTATCCCTATGATTATCGGTGATGATAAGCTGCGGATCAAAGCTGGTGACGCGCTTGTCTTCTATAATTTCCGTGCCGACCGGATGCGCCAGATTGTACGCGCCTTCGCTATAAAGGGACAGGAAGGCTTTAGCGAAGCCGATTATGTGCCCGACCTGAATATTGTGACCTTCACCGAATATGAGGAACATTTACCTGTCCATATTCTGTTCCCTATCGAACTGCTGAAAAACACACTGGCCGAAGTGCTGAGCACACACGGTTTACGGCAGTATCATTCTGCCGAAACGGAAAAATACCCGCATGTCACGTTTTTCTTCAATGGGCGCAATGAGGAACCATTCCCCGGCGAAGACCGCCGGATTGTCCCCTCACCCAGAGTTGCCACTTATGACCTGAAGCCGGAGATGAGCGCGCAAGAGCTGACCGAGGCGACACTGGAAAGACTGAACACCCATGATGATGATTTCCTGCTGGTGAACTTTGCCAACCCAGACATGGTGGGACATACCGGGTCGCTGGCCGCAGCGACAGCCGCTGTGGCGTTTGTCGATGGCTGTGCGGGTAAGCTGGCTGAGGCGGTGCAGGCAAAGGGCGGGGTCGCGCTGGTGACTGCCGATCATGGCAACGCGGAGCGTATGGTGGAAGAACTGACGGGTGAACCTCATACTTATCACACCACCAATCCGGTCTCGCTGTTTATGATAGGTGATGGCTATTATCTGCTGCGCCCACATGGGATTCTGGCCGATGTTGCGCCCACCGTGCTTGACCTGCTGGGACTGCCCCAACCAGCCGAGATGACCGGGCGCACACTGATTGAGGGATACCGGGAATAAGCTGGCCGAAGTCAGCTTAAAAACTAAGACCATTCCCATATCAATGTGGGGCATAAGGGGTAAAATGGAAACAGTGATTGTGCTTTTATACACAAGCTGGTAAGAAAGGCAGACTATGAAAAAAGCATTGATTGTTCAGGGCGGGTGGGATGGCCACCAACCCAAAGAAGTCTCGGAATTATTGGGCGGTCAGCTCCGTAAGCATGGCTTTGATACCATTATCTCCGACACGCTGGACGCGTTTAAAGAGCATGATCTGACCCAGCTTGACCTGATCGTGCCGATCTGGACGATGGGTAAAATTGAAAAGGATCAGCTTCAGCCTGTACTGGAAGCCGTCAAGGGTGGTGTAGGGCTGGCGGGGGTACATGGTGGCATGTGTGATGCCTTCCGCAACGAGACCGAATGGCAGTACATGACAGGCGGGCAATGGGTGGCACACCCTGGTAATGACGGTGTGGAATATACGGTTGAGATGAACCCGGCTGAACGCAGCCCGATCACTGAGGGTATCCCCACACTGCATATCAAGTCCGAACAGTATTATATGCATGTGGACCCGGCCATCCGGGTGCTGGCGACCACAACTTTCCCCGATGGCACGGCGATGCCTGTGGTGTGGACAAAATCGTGGGGTAAGGGGCGCGTATTTTATTGTTCACTGGGTCATCATGCCGATGTCATCGAAGCGCCAGATGTGCTGGAACTGGTGACGCGCGGGATGCTGTGGGCGGCAGAGCAGGAAGTCGCCGAGCCTGCGTAATCAGAAGTTACCCTGTGGGGCGACTGTGGAGGTCGCCCTGTAACATTCACAATCCATCATCCGGCGACCAGTCCTTGCCCCAGCGGGTGTCAATGTCGTCGCTGACCAACTGGTAACGAATATCCGTAGAGAGGCGCATCCGTCCTTCGGAGTTTACGTTCATGGTTGAGGCGTGAATCATGTAGGGGCTGTGGATAACCATATCCCCGGCTTCGTAATCGGCCATCAGCCAACGGGAGTCCAGCTCGTTCGCCATCGCCGGCAGGTCTTTCGTCAACCAGCCTGCATTCATGTTCCTGTTATAGGCGCTGATACGCTCCTGCGGTGGCAGGTCGGCATTCAAGAGAGCGAATTCTGCTTCTTTTCTGCGCCCGAAAGCGTCTGAGCCTTCCAGGTAGATCAGCCCGCCCATATCCACTGGGCAGTCACCAATCGGTATCCAACTGCTGCACAGCCGATCTGTGCCACCGCGCAGGTAGACCAGATCATAATGCGCTCCAGTGCAACCTGGGTCGCCGGGTTTGGACATGCGCACGATTTTGCGCTTATGGAGATAGACCGCGCCGCCGAGGAAGGCTTCGTAAAAGTCACGAATGGGCTTTGAAAGGCAGAATGCCTCGTAAGCCGCCCAGCGCACCACCTCGTACAGCGTGGTCTTGCTCCTGCCCACCGCAGCGCCGGAATAAATACCCTGGGCAGGGTCGGTGCCGGGCATAAGCAGGCCACTATCGGCATAGGCGGTGAAGAAACGGCGGCGAAGTTCCAGCACTTCGTCAGAGGAAATTAAATTTTTGAGCCACAGGTAACCCTGTGTGTGATACTGGTCACGCAGCGCTTCAATCGGCTGCTGTGGGTCGCTGGGCGTTAACCAGCCGAGGCGGTTGGGCGTGGTCGCCAGTGTGTAGCCGTTGCTGACCAGAGGAAAATCCAGGATGGTGTGCATTTTACAGCGCTCCTGAGCTAAGTATTGGTTTTGGGTATCCAGACGCGCATCGCGCCTGCACCACGGTTTGCCCACAGATGATATGGAATGGCGGTCAGGCGTACCGGGCGGCGGCTGGTCTCGACACTGCTTACAGGGCGGTAGAGAGTATTTTCCCACCCGCTGCTGTCGGGCATATATCCCGTCATCTTAACGATGACCGCACCGCCCAGAAAATCGGGCTGCCATTCGGCCTCCAGCACCGCATTCTCATCAATCTCCACATCCATAATATCGAAATCGTGGTCGTACTGTTCCAGGCAGTAGACTAACGGGCCGTATTCAATCGCCAGGCTGCCACGTGTGGAATCCACGCGCGGGTGCGACGTCATCAGACGGGGTAACATCGGCATTTGCAGTGTAACGCGATCTTCTGCCTGCCAGCGGCGCTCAAGACTCAGGTAGCCGTTTTGTCCGGCTTCGGCAGGCGACTTCTGGTTATTTACCTCGACAGTGGCGGTTTCACACCAGCCTGGCAAGCGCAGTTGCAGCGTCCAGGCCTCCGCCGGACTTTGCTCTACAACCACTGAAATCTGCCCGTTCCAGGGATAGGCGGTTTCTACCCGCAGGCGGATGCCCTCTGCCTCGATGCTCATCGGTGCATACTGGTGAATTTGCAGGCCGCTGCTGTCGGTAGTGACAAAATAGCCTGACAGCGACGCCAGCAGGCGCATGACATTCGGCGGGCAGCAGGCACACCAGTGCCATTCCGGGCGGGCGTAACCACCGCGACTCAGCAAAGGGTTGACGTAAAAATAACCTCGTCCGTTGATCCCCAGGCCGCTGAGGAAACCATTATAAAGTGTACGCTCAATCAGATCGGCAAAACGACTTTCACCCGTTACCTGCAACAGCCGCCAGTTCCAGAAGATGCTGGCAATGGCCGCGCAGGTTTCGTTATAGGCACGGTCATTAGGCAGTTCGTAAGGTTCACCAAAGGCTTCGCCTTCGTGACGCGCCCCTGCCCCGCCTGTGATTGAGAGTTTGCCACTGGTCATATCCTGCCACTGCGCCAGCACAGCCTTCAGCAAGGCCTGTTCACCAGTTTCCATGTAAACATCGGTCACGCCTGCTGCCAGATAGAGCGCCCGCACTGCATGACCCACTACACGAGTTTGGTCGCGCACAGGGATGCGATCCTGATAATAATCCGCGTTAGGGGCTTGCAGCAGGTTGTGCCCACGCCTGTCGATAAAGAACTGCGCCAGGCCAAGATAACGCTGTTCGCCGGTGGTGTGGTAAAGCCTGACCAGGGCCAGCTCGATTTCAGGATGGCCAGGGGTAGCTGCGCGTTTGCCGGGACCAAAAACCGAATCAATATAATCGGCAAAACGGCGGGCGATATTTAAGAGTGTGTCGCTACCCGTCGCACGATGATGCGCTACAGCCGCCTCAAACAGATGACCGGCGCAGTAAAGCTCATGCCCATCCTTAATATTCTGCCAGCGATCATCAGGCCTGACGACAGTGTAATAAGAATTAATGTAACCCTCTTCGCCCTGAGCAGCGGCGAGGAGTTCAATGACTTCCCGGATCCACTGCTGCAAGTCTGCGGCTGGCGTGTTGACCAATTCCAGA
>JBGSXK010000383.1:0-2085 GCA_041751455.1 Anaerolineae bacterium | reverse complement strand
AGCTCATCGAGCCTGACTTGAGCCAGAAATTCAGGCAGGCGTTCGAACCGGTAGAAATAACCCGTCTCATCAACCAGGGACGACACCTTGTCCCTGGAAGTGAGCGGCCCCCAACGGTAATCGGCACCATCGCACAGGACTGTCAGGTGAACGCCGAAGGGAATATCAGGGTGTTCATTAAGTAAACGCATGGCATGTAATGCCCAAGAGCATGGAGCCATCAGGGTCGTGGAACACACCACACCTTCCGTGAGCGAACGAAAAATAGCCGCGTTAGTAGCGTGGCACATCCCAAAATCGTCAGCGTTGATAATCAGTAAACGGGCATCAGCCGGGTACCCTAGCAGCCTGTTGGTTTCACTTTTTTGTAATTGGCTCAACTTTCACACTTCCCCATTTTGTTAAAGACTTTTCAACACTCGAAAAAGGACTTCATGTCCACGCGATCCAGTAGCCACACCTGAATGGCGCGACATTATCGTGGCGGCCCCTGCTCGATACGTGCCCGCATCGCGGCTTCGGGCCAGTGATCGCCATCGCCGCCAAAATGCCATGGATTGACATCTTCCAGCCACCATGTCACGCCAATTTCAGCATAGGATGCCACAATAGCCGCATCCTCACCAGCAATGCCGGTCGTGCGCCCGGCATGTGCCACGTCAAAATCGCGGTTACCCCGCTCAGCGGCGACAAATTCAATCGCGGCACGCATTTCGTCTACGGGAACCATGTGCTTGAGTGAGGCGGCGCTGGTCAGCGGGAAGACACCGTCATAACGTGCGGCCCGGCGCATAGGTTTCTTGTTAGGCCACATGCCACCCACCCACACCGGAATACGAGGCTTCTGAACCGGCACAGGCAGAAATTGATGATTGCTGGCGCTGTAATGTTCACCCTGATGCTGCACCCATTCACCAGACCACAACGCGGTCAGCAGTTCCAGCCCTTCGTCAAGTTGCGCGCCGCGTATTCTGTCCTCCTGCGCTTCGCCTAATCCACTGTATTCCTCGTCATCCCCACCACCAAGCCCAACACCCAGGATTAAGCGCCCATTCGACAGTTGATCAACCGAGACAGTTTCGCGCGCCAGTCTGTGAGGGCGACGGCGTGACAGCGGTGTGACCATCGAGCCAATACGAATATGCTCCGTGCGCAGCGCAATTGCAGCCAGTGTCACCCAGGGATCGGCATGAGGTCTAGGCCCCCAATAAATATGATCCCAGATAAAGAAGCCATCCCAGCCAACCTTCTCTGCCATTTGCGCCAGATCCGCCAGCACACGCGGGTCGCCAAAAGGCCCAAAGTTAGGGACATCCACAGCAAATTTCATAAGCCAATCATCCTTTTGTCGATGTTATTGTGCCGCATGACACACAATAAGCGGTGTTGCTTTGAAAGACTACTTATCGGACACGCCCCAATCAAATGGTCATCGCATTCAGTGGGGTTTCCCGATATTATCCCACCTTCAGATCACGGCACAGTGTATGGAGCTGCTTGAGGACAGAGAAAGCGTTTGATGCTATGTTCATGCCAGACGAGACTTTAATCTATAGCACAGGAATAGAGCAAGTGACATATAACCCTGTATCAAGCTTGAAATAAGTTCCTCAATTTGGATAATTCTAATCATCTTGTGCAAAGTTATAAGTGAAAGCAGGTAATATGCCTATCATTATTATTGGTATGCATCGTTCTGGCACATCGATGATTACACGTCTGCTTCACATGTCAGGTCTGTACATTGGAGCTTTAGAAGATTATACATTTGCGGATACCGAAGATAACCGCGAAGGTTACTGGGAAAATATCCCCATTGTGAGTTTAAACGATGAAATTCTCAGCTATTTAGGAGGAAGCTGGTATGACCCTCCAAAACTACAACCCGGTTGGTCAGAAGACCCTTCACTAAAGATTTTCTGGCAGCGCTTTAACAGCATCACCGCAGGTTTCAACAAACACCCTCATTGGGGCTGGAAAGACCCACGCAACAGTTTAACGTTGGAGTTATGGCTTCAACATATACCTGATCTCAAGGTGCTTTTGTGCCTGCGGAATCCACTGGAGGTGGCTGATTCACTAAGC
>JBGSXK010000382.1:0-10186 GCA_041751455.1 Anaerolineae bacterium | reverse complement strand
CTGGCCCGAAGAAGAAATCACGCGGGAAGTCACCGTCGAAATTAAATTCAAACGGCAGACCAAAGCCCTGCCCACCCTCAGTCAGTGTGGCTTCCAGCGTCAGCGTCTCGCCTGCGCGCAGCACCTCCAGTGAGATTGTGTCACCCGCTCCATGCGCAGTCACACGGTCACGCAGGGTATGCTCGGCATCAAGCGTTTCCCCATTGACGGCTACCACCACATCATCTACCTGCAAACCTGCCGTCGCAGCGGGCGACTCTGGCTGCACCTCAGTAATCAATGCCCCTTCGGTGATGTCGAGATCATTCTCAGCGGCCACAGCTTCATCCAGTGTGACAAAGACCACACCCAGCCGCACATTACTGCCAAAGGGCATCATCTCAAACGGGATACGGTTTATTCCCCGGTCACGACCCTGGAAAAATCCGAACTGGTTCAACGCATCAAGCGCACTGGCCGGAACGGTAATATCCAGCGTTTCGTCGTTACGCAGTATGCTGAGGGTCGCTTCGGCATCTTCAGCCGTGTTGTCCAGCATTTCCTCCAGATTATCGGCGCTGACAGCCTCACCATCCAGGCGGATGGCAGTGATTTCGTCCCCGGTGCGCAGTCCTGCCTCATAGAGCGGGCTGTCTTCCGCCAGCCCCAGCACCATCCAGTTTTCACCGTTGAGGATGATGATATTCACCGGGATATTCGCGGAAAACTGCGCCGTAAACTCACCCAGCGTAACCTCAATGGTCTGCGCCTCGCCATTCCGCTCAATGCCCAGTGTTACCTCGTCACCCGCACTTAAGGCACGAATAGCTGTTACAGCTTCCTGGGCACTGGTGATTTCCTCATCATTGATACTGAGCAGCACATCATCGGCCTGCAAACCCGCAGCGGCTGCCGGGGAATCTGCCACAACTTCAGCGATCACCACCGACCCCTCACGCTCGTCCAGATTCACACCCAGATAGGGCCGCGACTCCATCTGAAGTTCGGACGGAGTGCTGGGGCGGGGTACACGCTCCCGACGAAACTCAAACTGATCCTGTGAGCGCTCTGCGAGGGTCGCTTCCAGGTCCAGGTTTTCGCCATCACGCAGCACCGAGAGCCTCAAGGTGTCACCGACGGCCAGGCTGCCCACTGCTGCCGCCAGATCATCCGCAGTCACCGCATCACCGTTCAGCGCGGTGATGATGTCGCCCCTTACCAGACCTGCTGTATGAGCCGGGCTGCCGGGCAGTACATTAGTGACTAATGCGCCTTCCTCGCTGGTACCAAAATTAATGCCGAGGAATGGCCTTACATCCGTTTCCTGCGCGCTGGCCACCGTGAACAAGACCAGCGAAAGCACCATGACCCCCAACAGGGTCAACATACGCCAGAAATTACGTTTTACCATACAAGACCTCCTTGAGATCGTTCACTTTAAACCTGTATTCTCATGCTGTACTCTAAAAGAGGTATTTGGCGTTTTAGTAAAGTTTTCCTTAAAGTGAGATGAGAAGGAAAAAGCACAGATCATACGTTTTCGCCAGCGCATCTATGCTTTACAATCAGGCGCATTAACAATGGATCGTGCTGCAAGATAACCTATGATGAGACCGACCTGTTCTGTCGTAATTCCCTGCTACAACAGCGAAGGCTCGCTGCCTGCGCTCATCGCCCGGTTGGCTGAGGTGCTGCCCCGCCTTTGCGACCAGTACGAGGTAATCCTGGTCAATGATGCAAGCCCGGACGGAACATGGGCTGTCATCAGTACACTGGTGGCCACCCACGACTGGGTGCGCGGTATCCGCCTGATGCGCAACTATGGCCAGCACAACGCGCTGCTGTGTGGCATCCGCAGCGCGCGCTATGCGCTGGTAGTCACGCTGGATGATGATCTCCAGCATCCGCCAGAGGAAATCGAGAAGCTGCTGGCGCGGCTGGAGGACGGGCTGGATGTGGTGTACGGCACTCCGCAGCATGAGACTCATGGTTTTCTGCGTGATGTAGCCTCGCAGGTGACGAAGCTGGCGTTGCAAAGCGCGATGGGCGCGGAGACTGCGCGCAAGGTGAGTGCTTTCCGTGTATTCCGCACCCAGATTCGGGAAGCCTTCGACTCCTACCAGGGTCCATTTGTCTCGGTTGATGTGCTGCTGACCTGGGGCACCACTCGCTTTGGAGCAGTGGCGGTGCGTCACGAGGCACGCACTATTGGCCAGTCAAATTACAATCTGCGCAAGCTGGTCACGCACGCGCTCAATATGATGACGGGCTTCAGTGTGCTGCCGCTGCAACTGGCGAGTTTAATGGGGCTGGCGATGGCCTTTTTCAGCATTATCGTGCTCATTTATGTAGTGGGGCGTTACCTCATCGAGGGAACCCCAGTAGAGGGCTTCCCCTTCCTGGCTTCGATTATCGGTATTTTTTCCGGCGCACAGCTCCTCGCGCTGGGGATTATTGGTGAATATCTGGCGCGCATCCACTTTCGGACGATGGATAAGCCCAGTTATGTGGTACGCGAACAGCTCACCCACCCACCCGAAATGGAATAGAACTCATGCGAATCGCTGTCTTCTGCGCCACCCGGCGCGGCTATCGTTTTTTAGAGAAACTGGCGCAGCTTATGCCAGAAGCGGAACTGCTGGTCTTCAGCTTCAGAGAAGAACCCTGGGAGCCGCCGTTTGTGGATGATATTCGTCAGTTGGCAACGGCGGTGGGCGCACAGTTCTATGAGAGCAGACAGGCAGGCGCGGCACGCTGGCAAACTCTGTGGGCAGCCAACTCTATCGACCTGATGTTTTCAGTCAACTGGCGCTACATCATCCCAGCGGCGGTCTATGAGCGGGCACGCCTGGGTGCATATGTATTCCACGACTCGCTGCTGCCAGAGTATCGGGGCTTCTCGCCCACGGTCTGGGCAATTATCAATGGTGAAGATCACACCGGGGTGACACTGTTTGAAATGGTCGAAGACTTCGACGCGGGGCAGATTATCGGCCAGCAGCGGGTGCCCATCCTGCCGGATGATACGATTAAGAAAGTGATCGAACAGGTGACGGAGGCTTATCTGTGCCTGCTGGAGCAGCATTTACCAGCCCTGCTGGCGGGCACAGCGACGCGTACACCGCAGGATGAAAGCAGCGTGACTTATACCTGCAAACTGCTACCAGAGGATTTCGCTATCGACTGGTGCGCTACCACCGAATCTATTTATAATCTTATCCGTGCCGTGACCTCCCCTTATCCCGGCGCGCATACCATCCTGAAGGGGCAAACCCTGCGCATCTGGCAGGCGCGGCGGCTGGCGCAGCCTAAAGTGTACGTCGGGCGCATCCCTGGCCGCGTCGTAGAAATTCGTCCCGGTGAAGGCGTGATCGTACTCACTGGGGATGGCGCGCTGCTGCTCACACAAGTTCAGCCTGAAGACGGCGAGGCCCTGCCCGCCGACCAGGTGCTTAATCGCATTTCCTATACCCTGGGACGCTAGCCGCTAGACTTTCTTATCAGAGCGTGGATCGAGTGCATCACGCAGGCCGTCGCCCACAAAATTGATGCTCAACACAGTGAGCAAAATCAGCAGGCCAGGGAAAAACCAGTACCACGGCGCATTGGCGATAATCTGGAATTCCTGCGCTTCCGTCAGCATATTGCCCCAACTGGCAGTGGGAGCCTGCACCCCTAAACCCAGAAAGCTGATGTAGGCTTCGGCGAGAATTGCCCCGGCGATGCCCAACGTCGCCGCAACGATGATCGAAGCGGTGGCATTGGGGAGGATATGACGCAGGATAATGTGGTAGTTCGGCGCGCCCAGCGCCCGCGCCGCCGTGATATATTCTTCTTCTTTGAGCGAGAGTACAGTGGAACGGACAATACGCGCGAGTGCCATCCAACTGGTGAGGCCGATAATCAGAATAATCACGACCACACTTCCGCTCAGTGTGCGCCCCAAAAACTGGACATCACTCACCCGCCCGCCGAAAAACTTCGCCATGACCAGCAGCAGCAGCAGCGAGGGAATGCTCAGCATCGCCTCGGTAAAGCGCATCAGCACGGAATCGATCACGCCGCCATAGTAACCCGACAGTGCGCCAATAGTTGTACCCAGCGTAACCGAGACTGTCACCGCCAGCAGGCCGATGAGCAGCGAGATTTGCCCACCATAAATTGTGCGCGCCAGGATGTTACGCCCAACGCGGTCTGTGCCAAAGGGGTGCTCTGCCGAAGGTGGGTTGAGCCGAATGCCAGTGTTGTTGTAATTGGCATCAGCCTCGCTAAAAACGATTGAGCCACCGATGATATAGACGGCCACCAGCACCAGCAGAATCAGGCCGACCATCGCCCCACGATGCCGCCGGAAACGACGCACAATCCGCCCGGACGGTGTAACAACCTTACTTTCGGCCCGGACTGCATCTAATTTAACAGGTACAGGTGAGGAAGCTGATTCCGCAGTCGACATCATGTAGCCTTACCTTACTTAATCAGTTATAACGAATACGCGGGTCTAGCCACGTATACACCAGGTCGGTGAGCAGTTGAAAGACGACGACGGCAGCGGTAATAAGCAGCAGAATTGCCATCAGCACCGAATAATCCAGCCGCGCCAGATGATCGATAAACAAGCGTCCCATCCCCGGCCAGGCGAAGATCTTCTCTGTGACCACCGCGCCCGCCAGAAAGAATGGTAGATCCAGCCCGACCAGGGTCACGAGTGGCAGACAGGCGTTTTTGAGCGCATGACGAAACAGAATGCGCCGCTCATTCAGCCCCTTCGCTTTGGCCGTGCGGATATAATCCGAATTAATGACTTCCAGCATATTTGAACGCACATAACGACTGTATGCGGCGATACTGACCACCGAAACAGCAGTGACAGGCAGCACCAGATGCCACGCCAGTTGACCCAGCGTGGGGCCAACTCTGGGATCGAACATGCCCGCAGTAGGAAAATACAACAGACCCCACTCACGTGTTTTTACCGCGAACAGATACATCAGGCCGAAGGCTACAAGGAAGATGGGCATCGAAAACATGATGAACGACAGCGACGTGAGCACGTTATCCAGCAGGGAATACTGACGTACCGCGGAATAAATGCCAATAAACAAGGCCGACGTGATAATCACAAACTCTGCTGTGACCATCAGCAGCAGCGTATTGGGCAGCCTGTCGATAACGATCTGCATGGCGGGCTGGCGTGTGACACTGGAAATGCCAAAATCGCCGCGCAGCACACCCTTACGGGTACCGGGAGTCTCTGGTTCACCGTCACCATCGCGGTCAATCAACACCCAATCATTACCGATGAGCCAGTAGAGATACTGCACAGGGATAGGTTGATCCAGGCCCATTACCCGGCGCAGACGTTCACGATCTTCGGGGCGCGGCGGCACCCGCCCGCCCAGTGTGGCCAGCGGGTCGCCTGCAGATTGCAATAACACAAAAATAACCGCACTGGTGATCAGTAAAAGTGGTATCGCCTGCAACAAACGGCGAATGATATATTTAGTCATAAACAGAATTCTCCGCTCAACCGAGGCGGGCAGATTTTATAAGGGACGGCATGATGCCGTCCCTGTATTCATAAAATTAGCCGGCCACCGACCAGTTGGCGATGTTCCATAACGGGTCTGCGCCACTGATACGGGTGTTCTCGAAGCGGGCATTCACCGCCCACAGGTCGGGGTCGTACCACACGCCTGCCCAGATCACATCATCGGTGATGATCTGATCAATCTGGTGGTACAGCGCCACACGCGCATCAAAGTCGGTTGTACGATCAGACTCAGCAAACAGGGCATCCACTTCCTGATTGCAATAGCCCTGGTCATTCACCCCATCAGGGCTTTCATCCGTAGCGATCTGGGTACAAAGCCAGCGGCTGAAGGAGGGGTCGGGGAAAGCGGTAGGCGAGGAGAATTCCTGGATGTCATAACGCCCACGCGCGGTGGGACCATCATCAATATAACTAGCGAAGAAAATTTCGGACGGGTACGACTCCAGCAGCAGGCTGATGCCAATCTCGGCAAGCTGTTGTTGTGCGACCACCTGCACGTCCAGACGAATTTGACGCTGGCTGGTCACGTGGCGCAGTTCCAGCCGTACACCATCTTTCTCACGGATACCATCACCGTCACTATCTACCCAGCCTGCTTCTTCCAGGAGCTGCGCGGCAGCTTCGGGATCATAAGGCAGTGGGGCGGCATCCGGGCGCGCATAGGGACTCTGCTCCCAATAGCTGCCGGGAGTGTACGTAATGCCGAGATTCAGATCCTGGTTGATCTGGTCGCGGTTGAAGCCCATCACGATAGCTTTACGCACATTGACATCCAGCATGGCCGGATGTGCGGTTTCCGGGTCCACATTAAAGAACCAGCCCTCGTTATAGCTGGAATTCACCAGTTCGATGTTCACGCTGCCGGATTCTTCCAGCGCTTGTGCGTCAGAGTAGGGAATAAATGTTCCCACATCGCTGTCACCCGCTAGCAGTGATGCTACAACAGTCGCATCATCCGGCACGAAGCGCACGAATACACCATCCAGCACCGCCAGATCATTGAAATAATTCTCGTTGCGCTCGAAGCGCATATGGCTGCCTTCCTGCCATTCCACCCACCTGAACGGCCCGCTGCCTACCGAGGGCGCACGATTCCATTCCGCGAAATCAATCGTGCCTTCGGATTCAAATATGGGTTGCAGCACGTGCATGGGCAGGGGGACGCTGGTCTGGAACAGATAGCTCAGCCAGGGCGCATAGGGATCGTTGAATGTGACGACCACAGTGCGCTCGTCCGACGCTTCAATGCTGGTGATACGCTCATCATAGGGAAAGCGTGAGGAGGGGGTATTGGCCGGGTCGAGGATCATATCGTAGGTAAACACGAAATCTGCCGAGGTGATAGGTTCACCGTCTGACCATACGATATCATCACGCAGGTTCAGTGTAATCACTGTCCCATCTTCGTTAATGCCGCCATTTTCCACACTGGGGATTTCCGTCACCAGTACGGGCACCGGGTTCAAATCGTCATCAATAAACCAGGCAGGGGAGAGATACAGATCCATCACGGTGGTGGAGAACCACATATTGGTATAAATCGGGTTCAGCGTATCCATTTCCTGCGTCAGGTCGATGCGCAGGATTTCTCCCTCCTGCGCCGCCACCGGGCCAAGCACCCCCACCAGCAGCGCCAGAATTAAAACAAATATTGATAAATTTCTTTTTAACATTTTACCTCCTTAAAAGGTCATAACGTGGGGCTTATGTTACACACAGTCCTCACAATCCGCAAAAGTATAACGAAAACTTTACTGAGAATCAGAGCAGCTTCCCCTGAAATATAGTGGAAATTCTATGTAATTTACCCATGCACAATTTAGTTAAGTTACCGACCTGCCGCCCAAAACGTTCATTTTGAGCAGGATTATGCAAAGTCCCTGCCTGTAAAGTTGAGGATCAGGGCGCGCCTGTGGCGGTGGGCGGTGGCTGCGCGGTCTGCGTCATAAAGACGGACTGCTCTGTCTCGCGGTAACGGATGGTTGCGTCAACAGTCGGCAGGATCCGTGTCGAAGTAGGTTGTACACCCCCCGAACTGGGATCACGTGTCGGCTGAGTGTCGCCCCCTGTGTTCAGGGTCGGCAGCGGCAGCGGTGTCCATGTAGCGGACGGTGTGATCGAGGGGGTAAACGTCGGAGTTACTGTCAGTGTCTGTGTCGGGGTACGTGTCGCGGTGGGTGGGACGCGCGGGGTACTGGTGCTGGTCACTGATGGTGTGAAGGTGGGCGTCAGTGTGGCGGCAGGTGTATCCGTTAAGACAGGGGTCAATGTGGCGGTCAGGCCGAATTGATCAAGGGTAGGAGGCACGCCCTGCAACTCCTGATCCGAGGGTTCAGTATGTACCTGAGGGGTCGTGCCACTGGAAAGCGCCAGCACCTGGAGATACTGCGTCATCGTCTCTGGCGATGGTGCAATCGTGATTAAAGTCTGCTCCACCTCATCGAGATAGGCTTCGACCTGCGGGAGAGTTTGCTCGTCGGCCAGCGCGATGCTCTGCACCATCGATTCGTAAAGGTCCACCAGGGCGGCATCAGTCAGTTCGCCTCGCGCGGCAAGCTGCTCTGCCTCGTATAGGCGGGTTTGTGCCAGCCGCAGCCACAGGTCGTCCAGCTCCCCTGTCAACGGCACCAGCAGCAGCACAATCTGCTCCCACAGGCGTTTGAGGCCATAAAGAGGGTCGCCGGGAAGGCTGTTCGATGAAGCGGCCACCACGCTACCGCCCGCGCCCAGCGCGAAGAACAGCACGACAGCGATCATCGCAACCAGCTTCGCCAGTGAGCTGAACTGCCCCTGCACCACACGCGACTGCGCCGAGCGCAGGTTGGGCATCTGCCCACGCAGACGGTCTTCCAGTGCGTCTATACGGGCAGCAGGCATTTCCGGCGATTTCAGGCGCGAGGTCAGCAGGCCGGTTTGCAGCAGCGGCTTGAGGTCAGTGGCATAATCCGGGTAATGTTCCAGGCATTCGTCCAGCGTGACCGTGCCACGCAGCAAAGCATCCAGACATTCATCCAGGATGGCTTCAAACTCAGGGGAATGCGGCGTTTCGTTCACGATAGGCCTGCCAGAACAGTCTCAACATCAAACCCGGCACGTTCCAGGCGGCCAGCCAGCGCCCGCAGCGCTCGAAATTGCAGCGCTTTGATAGCATTGGGCTGTTTGCCCAGCATTTCCGCCACCGTTTCAATACGATGGCCTTCTATAAAACGTAAAATGACCACCTGTTGCTGGTCGTCGGTCAGCCCGCTAATGGCCATGCGCAGCGTCCGTGCCGCCTGTCGCCGCAGCATGGCGGTGTCCATATCCGGCGTGATGGGCAGCAATTCATCATCCACATCACTGGCTGCGGGGCGGCGGCTGGTGCGGCGATAATGATCAATCACCCGTGCATGAGCGATGCGGTACAGCCAGGCAATAAAGGGTTTCCCCTGATCCCGGTATTTAGGCATAGCCTCCAGCGCCCTAGTAAACACATCGGCGGTCATGTCCTCCGCCAATGGCGGATCGCTGACACGGTGCGCGATATAACGAAAGATAGCCTGCACATGTGCGCGATACAATTGGGCAAACGCTTCGGCTTCGCCGCGCTGCGCCTGCCGCAGCAAGCGTTGTTCCTCAGCGCGTTCCACCGGTGCGCCCTTCAATGACTTCTAACATACATACCGCCCCACGAGTCAAAAAGTTATGGGCAGGCTTACTTCAGGTCAACTCGCCTGCTGAAACACTTTCAGTCATTGTACCTTACCGTGAAACCCGTGCCGCGCCACGTTGATAAACGGGTAGAATTTTGTTAACCAGTCTGTTGCAGGCTGGGGTTCGTTTTGTATAATTCGTTAAAATTTGGCGCACATGGGCAATATCCTGTGAATAACAACCACGACCAGCAACCACTCCCTTCCACACTTTACACGGAAGAATACTTCCTCACAGCCTGTGAGGGTTACGACGAATTTACTGCCAGCGAGGGCGAAAACCTCTCCCGGCGTTTAGCTGCTGCCTTCGCGCTGGCCGAAGTCACACCCGGCATGTCCATCCTGGATGTAGGCTGTGGGCGCGGCGAGATTCTGCGGCATTGTGCGCAGCTAGGGGCAGATGCCTACGGCATTGATTATGCCGAAGTGGCTGTCGCTATGTCGCAGCGTGTGATCGAGCCGCTGGGAGGGATCGCGCCTGGCAAGACCGCTGTCGGCCAGGCTGATGCAAAGTGCCTGCCGTTTCCCGATGAAGCCTTTGATCGGGTGCTGATGTTCGATGTGGTGGAGCATCTGCACCCGTGGGAATTGCACCAGGCAATGCTGGAAGTGCGCCGTGTCCTGAAGCCGAATGGCCGCTTTATCATCCACACAGCACCCAATGTCTGGTACGACAAATATGCCTATCCCCTGGTGCGCGTGGTGCGTACCGCCCTCGGTGACGGCGAGAAATACCCGCGCGACCCGCGTCAGTTCGGTGTGGCGGTTAACCAGCATGTGCATGTCAACGAGCAGTCCTTGTGGAGTATGCAGCAGGCGCTGAGGCAGGCTGGTTTTAACGGTAAGGTCTGGCTGGACAGCCCGCCGCAGAATCGCAGTGAACATGCTCTGATGGCGATTCTACGCCGTCTTGCCTTTGAGGTGCCGCCTTTCCGCTGGTTCTTCGAGCGCGAAGTATTCG
>JBGSXK010000381.1:0-2036 GCA_041751455.1 Anaerolineae bacterium | reverse complement strand
CATATCGCTCCTTTGCGTTCAACCCATTCCAGGCAGCATATACTCATTGCGCAATAACGGTGCAACTTCGGTTAAAATACATACGTACTGTATAAGAGTGCATCAATATCAGATCATGTCAGGAGAACAAATATCGTTATGGTTGCCAACAATGTCGTCATTCATGTGCGCGAAGTGACCAAAGTGCTGCCAATGGGCAAGGTCAAAGTTCATGCCCTGCGAGGTGTTAATATGGATATCCGCGCAGGGGAAATGGTGAGCGTTGTCGGCCCTTCTGGCAGCGGTAAAAGCACCCTGCTGGGTTTGATTGGTGGGCTGGATACCCCCACCTCCGGGAAGATCGAAATCGATGGCGTAGATATTACCCGCATGAGTGAAGACCAGTTGACGGAAATCCGTAACGAGAAGATCGGTTTCATCTTCCAGTTCTTCAATCTCATTCCGACACTGACTGCACAGGAAAACATCGCCCTGCCCATTCAATTCGCCCGTAAGCCACAGTTTAACCCGGATAAACGCGCTAAAGAACTGCTGGAACTCCTCGGCCTGGGGGATCGCCTGCGCCACCGCCCGTCAGAGCTTTCCGGCGGGCAGCAGCAGCGCGTAGCGATTGCCCGTGCTCTGGCGAATAACCCGCCGCTGATACTGGCTGACGAACCCACTGGCAACCTGGATACCGAGTCGGGCAAAATTGTGCTGGAAGCGCTCAAACGTATTCAGCAGGAGTCGGGCACTACAGTGGTGATCGTCACACACGACCCCCACCTGACTTCTTTCACAGACCGCACTATTACACTGGTCGATGGGGAGATTGTTCCTAACGAAGTGCTAACGATGGCGTAGCCCAGACGCATAGGGCACGTACTGGCGCAATGGGCTAAACCTGTCTCATCTTAGCCTGTGTTGTGCTACAATACAGACAGTTTGGATGATCAGGCCGAGACAGGATTTTGAAAATGCGGGCAGATTTTGTACTGGATTATGATGTGTTGACCATGCAGCAGCCGCACAAGCTGTATCTTGTGGCACGGTTGACTGCAGGTGCTTCACCGACCGACCAGGAGCGCCGCCCGCTCAACCTCAGCGTAGTCATTGACCGCAGCGGCTCAATGGCTGGCGATAAGCTGGATTACACCCGACAGGCGGCTCAGTTCCTGGTACAGAACCTCAGTTCGCGCGATATTCTCTCCATTGTGCTGTACAATGACCGGGTAGAAACCCTCATCCCACCAGAGCCTGTCCACCATAAAGACAACATCAACCAGCGCATCGACACTATTAAATCCAGCGGGACCACCAACCTGAGCGGTGGCTGGCTGGAAGGCTGTAATCATGTCGCCCGCAACCAGCATACCGATTACCTCAACCGGGTAATTCTGATGACCGATGGACTCGCTAACCGGGGCGTGACTGATTTCGAGAAGCTGGTGAACCTGGGCAAGCAGAAATATGAAACGGGCATCAGCACGACCACTATGGGGCTTGGCTCGGACTTCAACGAAGATTTGCTCATCGCCATTGCCAATTCCAGCGGCGGCGCGTTCTACTTCATCGAAAGCCCGGAGGTCGCCCCCACGATCTTCCAGGAAGAACTGCGTGGCCTGTTGAATGTTATCGGTCAGAATCTGGTCATCACTCTGGAATTAACCGAGCATGTGGCGAATGTCAGCCAGTTAAACGCCTACCCTGTCCAGCTTAACGGACAGCATATTTCGTTCCGGTTGGGGGATGTGTTTGGCGAAGAGGTGAAAACACTGGCGCTGGAGCTTTCGCTGCCTGCCCTGCAGCAGATCGGCGAACAGCAAATCGCCACTCTGCGCTTTGACTTCGACGAACTCACCGAAAACGGCGCAGAACATCGTGTGCTGGAGCAGCCCGTGATTATCAATGTTGCGCCAGAAGGCGCACAGCCTGCGCTGGCAAACCCGGAAGTCAGTCATTCGATTCTGCTGCTCAAATCTGCACAGGCACGGCGCGAAGCGATCAAGCAGGCCGACCGAGGGCATTATCATAGCGCGGCGGAAATTCTGCGCAAA
>JBGSXK010000380.1:0-2478 GCA_041751455.1 Anaerolineae bacterium | reverse complement strand
GGTCCTGCTGTTAAAGTGCTGCCAGGTGGCCGGAAATTTCGCCAGCAGTTCGGGCTGTTCCGACTCGATGTGGTGGATGTAGAGCCAGAGCGCATTGGTCTGGTCGCCTTCCAGATCGTCCATTAAGGCCAGCAGGCGCTGGCGTGCCACGCTGATGTCATTCAGCCGCCCCAGGTGATCCTGTACTGTTCTGAGTTCCTGGATAAAGGTCTTCGCGTGTGGGCCGAGCAGGTCGGCAAACAGGGACACGGTATAGCGCAGTCGCTTGAACTGAATGCGCAGATCGTGCAGGGTTTCGGTATCGGCTTGTTCGAGCGCAGTCTCGTAGGCTCGCACCTCAGCCAGCCGCGCATAAATCATGGGTGGCAGCACATGGCGCACCTGAAAAGGCACAATCGTGGTCATCGTGGCGCTGGGTTGCCCGGTCTCGGAACTGGTGAGAAAGCGGGTAAAGCGTTTGATGAATGCCCGATGGGATTTGCTATTGAGGACGCGAATGAGGTTCTCGCGGGCGACCACCCGCCGCTGGTCAAGCAGTTCGATTACTTCGGCCATCAGGCGGGCATCCTCACCCTGCAACGTGGTGTGGAAGGCGCTCAGGTCGTGGATCATCACATCCAGGTCGCGCACTTCGCCCAATACACGCATGACGGTACGCAGGCCATCGTTAAATTCCCTGACCTTGCGGGGTTTATAAACGTCTTTCAGCAGGGCAAAGCCGCTGCGCAATTGGCGGATTGCCACGCGCATTTTATGCACATGCTGCATATCTTCGCCGATGCGACTGCCGGGTTCATGCTCCAATACCCTGATGAACTCGCGCAGCAGGACTTTGCGCCCTGCTTCCGGCATCGGGTCATCCAGCCGCAGAGGGGAAAGCTGTTCATTTAACAGCGCTATCCGCTCCTTTTGGGTGCTTACGCTATCTTTTTCCTTCACAACCATCCTTTATGTGCCTCTGTCATCACCTGAGTTGGGATAGAACTTACTCGAAGTACGGTTCTATCTTATCAGACAGCCCGCAAAACTTAAATTTTCCTTAAACAAACATCAATGATTACCGTTGAGGAAACCTAGAGGGATTAATGAAAACCCCGCGTCAGGTGACACGGGGTTTCGGAAAGCGGCTGAAGCACCGATCAGGGCAGGCCGACCAGCGTCACGGTGGCAAAGCACATTTCGTCCGCAGTGCCCTCGCCCCAGACGACATAGCGGGGGTTGTCGCTGAGGGTGTTGTCCCACACGCAGGTGAGGCGCACCACATCGCCGCGCTGGATGGCGATTGGCTCGGCAAACTGGTAACGATCCTGCCAGTGAAAATCCCAGGCGGGAATATCCAGCAGGATTTTCGCGTCGGGCGTGCCGGGGTTCAGCTCGATACGCAGGCTCTTGCCCAGTTCGTGCATGTGGCCGAGAACCTCGGTGGCGACTGTCGTAAACGGCGCGATGGTGTCACAACTGCTGGCGGCACTGGTGGGATCCAGGTCGGCATAATCACGCGCCAGCGTCTTGCCGCATATGCGCAGCAGTCCATCTGGCCGCATATCAAAAGCCGCGCCATAACGCTCTGCCGTGTAATGCACCGCGTAATCACGTTCACAGGCTTCGCCCGTCACGCCCTCCGGGCAGGGGATTTCCACCGGGGCCTGCAACTGGGCTGTCCACAAGGGCAGCACCAGCGCGCCAGGGGCGGCCACCTGCAACGCAATGCGGCTGTGATCGGGTAGTACCCTGGCGGCGGTATTGTAGTGAATCTGCATGACGAACAGATCCCCCGCCTCAATCCTGTAGCCTGTGCCGGCGGGATAGAAGACCGGGTTGGTGCCGGGTGCCCATGTGCCGACCATCGTTTCACTGCGCCCGCCGAGCTGGGTGGTGTTGTAACATGACCAACCGGGCTGGCCGTCGGCACCATCTTTTTCAAATGCACGCCCGCGCGCGGCGCGGTCAATCTGGTAGAGAATGCCATGATGCACGATTTCGAGCTGATCCGGTTCGAAGATATAACCGGTGATATAGGTGGTTTCGGTAAAGCCGGGGTCGAAGACAAAACAACGGTAATCGTCGGTGTTGGAGGTGTCGGGCGTGTAAGGCTCATCCAGTTGCAGCACCAGATCGGCACGCACACGCGGAATCTCGACGGGCGCTTCAAGCGTGTGTTCAACAGGCTCGCCCAGCGGCGCGCCGGCCTGTGCCCAGGCGGTGAGAATGGCGATTTCGTCGCCACTCAGCCGTCGTTCGTTTTTCAGCGGCACCGTCTCCGGCCCTGGCATCCAGGGTGGCATATAGCCCTCACGCGCATAGAAAGCGATATCCTCCGCGCCCTCCACCACCACGTCCAGCTCATCCAGCGGGGCGCTGGCATAGCCAATCTGGCCGGGGGCGTGGCAACCCATACAATGCTGGTTAATGATCGGCCTGATATGTTCATAATAGGTGGGGGGTGTACCCAGTGTCACCGCCTCCGCCGGAGCGCTG
>JBGSXK010000379.1:0-2972 GCA_041751455.1 Anaerolineae bacterium | reverse complement strand
TGCCGCGGTGGAAACCGTGGCCGCCACCATCAAGACCGCCCGCGCAGGTCTCAGCGATCCTAACCGCCCCATTGGCGTGTTTCTGTTCCTGGGGCCGTCCGGCGTGGGCAAGACTGAACTGGCGCGCGCACTGGCCGGTTTTCTGTTTGGCAGCGAGGAAGCCATGCTGCGGCTGGATATGTCGGAGTTCCACGATGCGCACACCGTGGCCCGCTTAATTGGTGCACCGCCCGGCTATAAAGACAGCCAGCGCGGCGGCCAACTGACCGATGGCCTGCGCCGCCGTCCTTACAGTGTGGTGCTGCTGGATGAAGTCGAAAAAGCTGCACCGGAGGTTTTCGACATCTTTTTACAGGTCTTCGATGAGGGCCGCCTGAGTGATGCACGCGGTGGTAAAGTGGATGCACGCAACGCGGTATTCATCATGACGAGCAATATCGGCGTGAGCGAGGCCAGCCGGGGCAGCGTGGGCTTCCTTGCCAGAGAACCCGATAAGCAGGATTACGAAGCCCACCTGAACCAGTTC
This sequence comes from Anaerolineae bacterium, assembly GCA_041751455.1. Classification (GTDB taxonomy): domain Bacteria; phylum Chloroflexota; class Anaerolineae; order Aggregatilineales; family Phototrophicaceae; genus JAIOHN01. The sequence goes on along the minus strand of JBGSXK010000379.1, from coordinate 2,446 downwards.
TTCCGGCCAGAATTTCTCAACCGAGTGGACGAGGTCATTACGTTTAACGTGCTTTCGCCAGAAACTCTGGATAAAATCCTTGACCTGCAATTGAAAGAGCTGCACGAGCGGCTGGCCGAGCAAAAGCTGAAGCTGACTCTGTCCGATGAGGCTCGTGTCATGATTCTGGAGGCCGGGCACGACCATGCCAACGGCGCGCGCCCGCTGCGCCGCGCGATTGAGCGCCTGCTGACACGGCCTTTGAGCAATCGTATTATTGAAGATGCCTTCGCGCCGGGCGATACCATCACGGTTGATGCCGGAGATGATGAGCGCCTGCGCTTCGAGACCGGATGAGTAACCCACCATGTCCCTGCCACCCCAGAGTAAACGCCAGCCACGCTGGCCCAGTCATGAGGATGGGCTGAAATCCCGCGAAGGTGATTACAGCACAGATCTGGCGGATCATTTCGCCACTGACCCCGATGAGGAGATTCACCGCCTGGGTCTGTTGGCGCTGCGCCGCAGTGATATCAACGACCTGTTTGTGCTGGGCGATCTGTGCGCGCAGCGCTCCCTGGCAGGCAGTAGCCTGCAAATGTTTTACGTGGGCAAAACACTCATGGCCTATCGTCATGCCCATAAAATGGCGACCAACACTATTGATCGCGATCTGGCGCGCCGTCTTGTCAGTGAGTTTGCCGAGTGGGCGGTGCAGATCGCCCGCGATCACCCCACACCCGGTAATATTGCCGTGGCGTTGTGGGCGGTGGCTGAGGGTAAGACTGATTTTGATCGGGTGGCGCTGGAAAGCCTGTTTGATATGTACAGCCAGCGTGTGCTCAACGATCATGACCATACCCAGCCCGACCCGCGCGAACTTGACCGCACGATTGTGGATCCGGGCATGTCGGACTTTATCAGCCAGACAGATGTGACAGTCGTTGACGAAGGCGTGGACGAATCCGATTTATCGTCCGAGGCACACCCCCTGCCTTCGGAAACACATTATGAAGACAATGCCATCCAGCACTTTACATCGCTGGAACGCAGCGCACCGGACAATCGCCAGATTCATACCGCGCTCTACCAGACTCACCGCCATCGTGCCAGCGATGAGGATGAATTTAAAGTGGGCGACAACATCGAAGGCCGCTATGAAGTGGCCGAGATTCGGCGGGGGGGCATGGGCGTGGTTTACCTGTGCTATGACCACGAGCAGGGCGAACCCGTTGCCATCAAGACCTTCCAGAGCCGTTTCCTCAATAACGAGCGTGCCGTCACCCGCTTTAACAATGAGGCGGTGACATGGATCAAGCTGGACAAGCATCGCCATGTGGTGCAGGCGCGGCTGGTACAGAATATCCTGGGACGGCCCCACCTGATTCTGGAACACATCAGTGGTGCAGAAGGTTATGGTTCTGACCTGCGAAGCTGGATTGATCATAACCGTCTCGACCTGCGGCTGTCGCTGGAATTTGCGCTGCATATCGCCCTGGGGATGCAGCACGCCACGCAAAAAGTGCCGGGGCTTGTACACCGTGACCTGAAGCCCGCCAATATTCTGGTGACGCATGAAGGCATCGCCAAAGTGACTGACTTTGGGCTGGTACGTACACTGGAACTGGAAGATATTCCGCTGGAAGAAGAACTGGAAGAAGAACCTCCAGCGGGTAGCCGCAAGCCGCCCCTGACTCGTGTCGGTGCCATTGTGGGGACACCGCCGTATATGTCACCGGAACAGTGTGAATCGAAAAAAGTAGATGTGCGGTCGGATATTTATTCGTTTGGCTGTCTGCTTTTTGAAATGCTCACCGGGCATTATGTCTTCCAGGCGAAGAAATTTCAGGAGTGGATTAAGGCGCATGTGCATAATGCGCCGCAGTTTACCCCTGCCGAACTGGATAAAATTCCGGCAGAACTGCAGCGGCTGGTGCTGTGGTGTTTAAACAAAACACCACCAGATCGCCCCAAAGCATGGAGCGCCCTGGTGGAGGAACTTTCGGCCATTTATGAGGATGTAACGGGCCAACCCGCCGAACTGGAAATCACTGGCCCCGCACTGCAGGCACGCGAGCTGATGGATAAAGGTTATTCGCTGACCGAACTGGGATGGCTGAACGAAGCGCTGCAAGCCTATGACAGCGCGATCACACTCCAACCGGATTATGCATGGGCCTGGGCGCGCAAGGGGCGTACCCTGCGGTTGCTCGGCCAGTATGATGAAGCTCTGGATTGTTATGACAGGGCGTTGGAAGTACAGCCGCGTTATGCTTTTGCCTGGACGGGTAAGGGACTGGTATTGGATCGTATGGGCCGGCTGGAGCAGGCGCTGACCTGCCACGAAACTGCCGCTGAGATTAACCCGAATGATGTGTGGCACTGGTGGAATCAGGCTGATGTACTGCACATGCTGAACCGTTATGATGAGGCCGTCACCGCGCTGAAAAAAGGGCTGGAAGTGGAC
>JBGSXK010000378.1:0-4648 GCA_041751455.1 Anaerolineae bacterium | reverse complement strand
TACCCGGTGCTGCTGGCGGGTGATCCCTGGTCGCGGCTGGCCAATATTCAATATGAAGATTTACGTGGCGGGCTGCGTGCCAAACCCTCTAAACACTTCCTCAACAGCCTGCGCAAGGCCGTTGGCCCAGCCAGAACCCCCGATATCCACTTCAGCATCCAGTATGGCGACATCACGAAATTTGACGCAGATGTGGTCGCACTCAAATATACCCAGAAGCATCACGGTGCGGCGCGTATCATTGCGCTGATGTTGCTTGACCGGGCCGAAGTTGAACCCGCGCAGGTCACGCCAGATGATGGCACCTATTCGCTGGTAGAAACAGGTGGTGCAGTCCTGCCGCGTCAGGCGTTGTTTGTTGGCCTGCCGCGCATCAAAGAAGTGGGCTACGAAGGAATCCGCACTTTCGCCTCGGATGTATTGCAAATTCTGCTGCGTGAAGCCCCGACTACCCGCCATCTTGCTATGACGATTCATGGGCCGGGCGCGGGACTGGATGAGATTGAGGCACTGCGGGCCCAATTCGCGGGGTATATGGACGCACTGCGTTCGGGCAAGCTGCCCCCTGTGCTGGAACGTATCACGATTGTGGAGCATAACGGCGGGCGTGTACAGCGAATGCAGTCTGCTATTGAGCAGTACCTCGCCGGAGTGGATTATGCCCACAGGTCCGAAACCGGTTGGGGATATCACCTGACTATCCCTGCCGACCATCCGGCAGCAGATCACATACGCATTGAGACCGCCGGAGCGGACTCTGAAATGCGCCCTTATGCGTTTGTCGCTATGTCTATGCAACCGGAAATGGATGATATTTATTATTATGGCATCCAGGGTGCAGTGCACGCGCATGGGCTGCTATGTGTGCGCATCGAAAAAGAGCGCTTTACCGAGGACGTACTGGAACAGGCCAAACAACGCATTGATACCGCCAGTGTGGTGGTGGTGGAACTCTCGCGGCCAGAGCCAGCGGTTTATATGCAGCTCGGTTATGCCTGGGGCAAAGGCCGCCCAATCATCCTGCTGGCGAAAGACCCGGATGGGCTGCATTTCGACACGCAAACCTGCCTGATCTACCAGTCCATCAAAGGCCTGGAAGGGGTATTGATGGGTGTTTTACAGGGCATGAAGGCGGCAGGTGTAGTCTGAAAACTGGTTAATAAGCCAGCAGCTTGGCACCACTCCATCCTTCATCTGTAAACCGAATTTCGTGCGCAAAGTCGAGCTATACTTACGCGCATTGGTTTAGATGCAGCGGGAGCGAATCTGATGCGCGTGTTTATCATGTCGGACATGGAAGGGGTGAGTGGGATTGTCGTCTGGGAGCAGGTGACAGGCGGCTCACCAATGTACGAGGAAGGTCGCCGTCTCTACACTGAGGAAATCAATGCGGCGGTGCGTGGTGCGAAGGCCGCCGGGGCTACCGAAATCGTCGTGGTCGATTGTCATGGCGCGGGTGGCGGCTGGACATTCAACTCGTTTATCCCCGAACTGCTCGACCCGGATTGTGAATGGGTGGCTCACCATCCCTGGTCACGTTATACCGAAATGCTGGAAAATGGTTGTGATGCCTGTCTGCTGGTGGGGATGCACGCCCGCAACAATACGCCCGATGGCGTACTCTGTCATACCATTTCGACCGTGAAATGGCGCAATTTATGGTTTAATGATGATCTGGTCGGCGAAAGCGGCATTAACGCTGCGTTATGCGGTCATTATGGTGTGCCTATCGCGCTGGTGACAGGCGATGAGGCGGTGATCCGCGAATGCCGCGAAACTCTGGGTGATGGCTTTACCGAGGTGGCCGTCAAGAAAGGGTTGTCGCGTTATTCCGCCCGGCAGATACCCCCGGTGCGCGCCCGCCAGATGATTGAGGAAGGCGCGAAAGAAGCACTGCAAAACCTGTCGCGTGTCCAGCCTTATGTTCCGGAAAATCCGGTGACAATCACAATTGAAGTGGATACGGTCGATAAGGTTAACGACTTCAAAGGGCGCTATGGGGTGGAAATTGTCGAACCATTGAAAGTCGTCAGCCGTGCCGATGACTGGCTGACCGCCTGGGATCAGGTCTGGCACTGGTAGCGATAATCAGACAGATATGAGGGCGAGTTACAGACCCGCCCTCAAAATGTTTAGCAGTACGCTAACCTATTACAGGGATAGGGACACCTGCTGGATTGCGCAGGAAGCCGCGATCTGCTTGCAGCCAGCCTAAAGCTGTATCTTCGGCTTCCGTGTCGCAGGGAACTTCCAGCAAGAACCAATCCGCCGCAGCATTACGTCCCACCACCGCGAATTCACGATTGCCAGGAATATTACAGATCACGCCGCTGAAATTGGTAGGCAAACCGTAGACCGGATTACCCGTGTAACCCACATACATACTGGGTTGGGTAAAGGTGCCCAGCACGGGGACTTCACGCACACCCGTCAGGTTGCCGCGCAGGATAAGAAACTCACCCTTCACCCAACCACGCAGCCCACCGACCTGCACATACCACCATGTGCGATCTCTGTTACGCCCCAGCACGGCCAACTCTGTCCCTCCATCGACAATGCCGATGACACTGTAATTGGCGCTGTCACCTGTGCGGAAAAACAGGTTATCTGTGTTGACAATCGCATAACCTGGCTGACCTTCCAGTAGAGCGGGCGGGTTAATGGGGCGGGGCGGCACACTGTTGAGCGTGAGGGGTTCGCTCGTTACGCCATCGGCAGGTTGCAGGACGAAGGCTTCGCCGCTGAGCAACCGCAGCGCTTCGCGGCCAAAAGCAGTAAGAGCATCAATCGCGCCGAAATTACCCAACCCCAGACAACTGCCCTCTGCATCCAGCACCACTTCTTCTTCCAGGCCGTTGCCTGCCGCGCTGACAATTTGCAGGCGAATGGGATTATAAAGCGGCTGTGTGGTCCAGGCATAAGTCTCGCCCGCTTCCCAGGTGACACTGCCCCCTACGAAGAATACGTCGGAAACCGGCTCCAGGATGCTGTTACCTGCGCCGTCAATAGCGGTAATAGTAAAGGCTTCACTTAACTGCCCGGTGTTGTCACGCGTGAGGACAAGCTCACTGCCGTTGCTGACAAAGCCGGTACAGGTCAGCGTAAAATCCAGCGTTCCCTCGGCAGCAACTACGGGAAATATGAAGATTAATATAAAGATTAAAATTACGAAAGTAGAGAATCCTATAAGGCGTGGTGGGTGGGTAAACATAATGCGGCTCCTTATGTGAGATGTATCTACTATCATGCTGCAAATTCATTTTTTTGACAATTTTACAGTCGCTAAAGGGCGCTCATTTAATATGATACCGTAGTATAACCCTTAAAATATGAATTAACATTAGCAACCTCACCGTGGGGCGAGCGTAGGCTAAGCGTCGATGACATGGCCGCAGATTGTGTTAATCTTATGGCCATCTGGTCTAAAGATGCCCCCCACCTTTTCACCAGATGAAACAGGTTTTCCCCGAACACCAAGCGCCCCCAATCCCCTGGGGGCGCTTGGTTTTAAAGATCAGTATTCTCATTTCATTGGCTGGTTCGTAACCCTAAATCTGAAAAACTGGTTTATAAATCGCAACATTTTGTCTGGAATATGCTATACTCTGCGGCAGCAAACTTAAACTGACCTTACATCAGGATGACTTCAGGAATAAGCATGTACTTGCAGTTCCCCCTATCCCAGCCCGCCTTATGGGGGCTTTTCGGTCCACCGTAAACTTTAACTTCCAAAAGCTCCAAAACCCACGTCTTTCCTCAGTCAGATTCACATGGCGACTCCTTAAAGATTGGTAACCCACCTGCTGCAATTGCCGAATACGCAGGAAAACTATTTAAAAACGACTTGGGGAAGGGATGCCACTGAGCCGCCAGGAATTTTATTTGATGTGTTCTGCGTATCGCAAACGCTTTAACCATAAAACACTATAGAAAGAGGAGACTCAATGTTGAAATTTGTCATGCGGATGCTCAACGAGAGGGTATCATTTCCTTATCGCTATACAAAACTGACAGAGCAGATTGCCCCGCTTTTGCAGGACACAACCACTGTTCTGGATGTAGGGTCGGGTGATGGTCACCTGTCGCGTTATCTGATGGAATTTACCGGGTGTCAAATGACAGGGCTTGATGTCTGCCTCCAACCCCATCCTTACATTGACGTGCACCATTATGATGGTCACACCTTCCCTTTTGCCGATAACGCTTTTGATTGTGTGATGATGGTCGATATGTTGCATCATACCAACAACATTGACCGGATGCTGGCCGAAGCTCGGCGGGTTGCCCGGCATTTTGTCATCGTCAAGGATCACTACTGGCAAAACCGAATGGACAGGGTAGCATTACACCTTGCGGACTATATCGGCAATATTCCTTACAATGTCCCATTACCCTATAATTTCCTGCATCTGGAAGAATGGGAAGCGGTATTTAAGCGCCATCATATGGGGGAAATCAGCCGCTCTACCTTTAAATATATGCCTCTGGAGCCAGCCCATCACATTATGGTGAAGCTGCGGGCAGAAAAACCTGCAATAACTGTGTATGATCGCAGCGAAGTTGAAGACCGCAATGCGGAACTCCAACCTGCAAACCTGCCATGACTGCCACCTGCTGTGCTATGATGAGCAGCACACCAGAAAGGGAA
>JBGSXK010000377.1:0-2905 GCA_041751455.1 Anaerolineae bacterium | reverse complement strand
CAAGGCTTACCTACTGAATGGTATGTCCTGCCCGATTACGATGGGTATGCAGCGGTGACAGACGGGGCAGCGGTCAATATCCACTGCCTGGAGGCTCGGCTGGGGGAGTCTCACCTGAAGCCGGATCACCAGACTTACGCGGTCCTGCAGGTGTTTGATCCACTTTACCCCAGCCTGGGTTTAATCACACTGGTGGAGCGGCGCAACGGCGATGGCGCGCCGAATACCACCTCACAGCCCGTGTACAACCATGCCATTGATCGCAAGTTTTCCTACATCTTCCTGCCTGTCATGCATACTGCGCTGCACAGGCTGGACCCGACAGGGCAGCAGAAAAGCCTGCTGGTACAGTCGTATCATGCCCGCATCACCTGGGGTGATCTACCCCAGGCCATCCTGGCTACCGTGCGGCTGATGCTGCGCTTTAAAGCCGATGGCCAGCTTGCACAGATCGCTGTCGATTTTGATGATCCACTCACGGTATTCATCGCGCGGTTGGTGGGGCCACTGGGGGCGCATCGTGATGTCCATTATCACCCCCGGCAGCCTGCATTATCGACGCTCCAGATTCCGGTACGAAACCCATCCAGCGACATCCCCTATCGCATCGGCAACAACTCTGTAACGCTTGACGAAGGGTTTGCTATTGCCCACCGCTATCTTCACACCCACACTCGATCCATATTAAAGTGAAAACAGGTGATATGGTTACTACAACGGTATCTCACACGACCACACGCTTTGAATATGCTCTTCAGTTAAATATTGAAGGGGTGCGGCACAGCCTGCATCATATGCCCGACTCGACTTATAAAGCTTACTGTCTGTGGGCGCTGGATACACCGCAGATCGCGGGACGATGGCTGCAACTGATGGGCATCGAAAGCCTGATCCGGTTGACGGGCAGCCTGCTGGATGATCTGTTGAGCGCCGACCAATGGCTGCAACTGGTGCCCTACAGCGTGCCCATTAATGTGTCACAGATGTATGAGGTGGTGTCGGATAATCTGGCAATCGGGCTGGGGCAGCCCGCGCCGGAGGACACAGCTTATCATACCCGCAGCCAACTGATCTACACATTTAATCAGGCGACTATTGAGCGCTTACGGGGCGACAGCCCCCAGAGTGCCCGCGCGCTGCTGGATCCGTTCATACCGCTGATGCGCAAGATTTCCACGTTTGAGCAAAGCCTGAGCGCTGACAAACACCGTTTGCTTGCCGGTCACTTCATCAAGAACCACCCCAGAGCAGCCATGCGCGAGCTGGAATATGCGCTGCATCCGCTGCTGGTGGCGAACCTGGAAACATGCATTGACCTGACGAAAGTGCTGGCTGACAGCGCCAGTTATACGCTGTTGGTGAATGGATTAATCGGGCGTTACCAGGGTGTGAATGATTTACTGGAACAGCAGGCATTCTCACTGGATGATCTGCTGGCGATCAGTACCCATACGATTATGGTTGTGCCGACACTGGCATATTACATCGGGGTCATTGCCGAGCGGGTATATCCGCTGCCGGCTTATCCCGCTGTGCTGGCCGATGGCAGCCTGCTGTCCATCTTGGAAGATGCGGCGCTGCTGGTGCGGTTGCTCAATGACATGGGTACGCTGCTGCTGGAACAAACCCCGGCTGACCGTCGCGTGTTTATCCAGAGGCTGCGTCATATGCAGCAGCAGGGCGATTATCCCACGTTTGAGCATTTGCTGTTGGAGGCAACCGGGCAGCAGCGTGTACTGCTGACACGGATGTGCAAAGACGTGACCTTTGGCGAATTTAATGTTGGGCTGCACCCGGTGCGCCAGGTGGATGATGTGGCCGAAGCGGTGGAGGTTTTTGCCGACCAGCTTCAAAGCCTCGCGCTGGTGTACCAGGAACGTCTGCACGGCCTGCCGGGACGTATCGCGCGGTTGAACCAGCGGTTAGGTAGCCCGCTGGTGGGGGAGATCATCATGCGCTTTGTACAGTTCCACCGCTACACTTACAGTCATGCCTTCGAGACTCCCCAGGGCGAATACGCGGTTTAGGGAAAATACGCCGCTGCCTGATTCTCGTGTGAGATTGAGAAGCATTCTGCCCATCTTGCGCACAATCCAGATACCCGAAAATAGACCACCTGCCCCATGCCGGGTGGTCTGTTTTCCGTTACACTGCCCTACGTTATACTTCGGGGTCATATCCGGTTTTATTTCGCGCTATCCCCAAATGAGAGCAGGTAACAAACTTTTATGAGTGAACAAATCGTACTGCTGCTGGCGATTCTGGTAGGCACGATGGTGCTACTGTCCCTGGAGTGGGTTTCTGCCGATGTGATCGGTCTGGGAGTTATGCTGTCACTGATCCTGACCGGGCTGCTGCCCGCCGATGAAGCGTTTGCGGGCTTTGGCAGTGATACGGTGATGATGATTCTGGGCCTGCTGATTATGACTGCCGCGCTGGTACGTACAGGGGTGGTGGATGCGGTAGGGCGCATGATTTTGCGGCGGGTGAATGTGTCACCGCAGAAGCTTATCCTGGTCGTGATGGTAGCGGCGGCAGGGCTGAGCGCGTTTTTGAGCAACACCGCCTCGACAGCGTTTTTTCTGCCGGTGGTACTGGGGCTGGCGCACCGCCTCAAAAGCAGCCCTTCGCTGCTGCTCATGCCGCTGGCCTTTGCGACTATTCTCGCCAGTTCGCTTTCGCTGGTCAGCACCTCGACCAATGTGGTCGTGAATGGGGTGATGACCCAATATGGCCTGGAACCAATGGGCATGTTCGAGCTGACTCCGGTGGGACTGCCTATTGTGATCGCAGGCATCGTCTATATGTACTTCATTGGCAGGCGACTGATCCCTGACCGGACACCTGCGGGCAGCCTGATGAATGGCGGAGAATATGCTTACCTGACCGAGATTGTGATTTTGCC
>JBGSXK010000376.1:0-4047 GCA_041751455.1 Anaerolineae bacterium | reverse complement strand
CCGGACTGCTGACCATCTTGCACGGCATTTTCGCTGCGATGCAAGGTAGCCGCGTCCCCGATGGGCTGATATTCAATGCCATCGGCCCGCCCTGTCAGCCGGATACGGTCTGGCACACCTGTTTCCCGGCTATGACGCTGATTCCCAACCTGCACATCACTGGGATTGTCGCGATTTTGATCGGGCTGGCGTTGGTCGTCTGGGCGGAGGCCTTTGTCCAGCGCAGACGCGGCGCTCTTGTCCTGGGGGCATTATCCCTGCTGGCGCTTTTGCTCGGCGGCGGGTTCGTGCTGGTCTTTATTGGGCTGGGCGCGGCGGTAACAGGTAGCCTTTACGGTGTGCCGGTCAGGCCGGGCGGCCCAGGCTGGCACATCATCTCTGCGCTGTGGCCCTGGCCGCTGGTGCTAATGGCGCTCTGGCTGCCGGGCAGTGGGCTGTTGGGACACTTTTTTGGCGAAGTCATGCTGGCGGCAGGTGGTTTGCTATTTCTCGTTTTCGATGTTGGCCTGCCGGTTCTGGCGGCAATTTCGGGGTTTGGGCGTGAAAAACGATAAAAGGAAGCGCGATGGCTCAAAAACTCCCATCTTCTGGCTATTTTCGCAACGGCTTGCCCTACGTTCGTACTGGAAAAGGCCCAAAACCGCTGGTCATTTTCCAGGGCCTGTTGTTCGAGAACAAACCGCAGCCGGGAATGACCTTCGGCTACGGCTTTTTGGAGAGAGACTACACCTTGTACGCCGCCTTACGCAAACAGGGCTTGCCACAAGGTTACACGCTCAAAGATATGGCCGATGATTACGCCGGGATGATTCGCCAAGAGTTTGGCGGACCGGTGGATGTGATTGGTGTCTCGACCGGCGGTTCCCTGGCACAGCATTTCGCTGCCGACCACCCCGACCTGCTGCGCCGCCTCATCATCCATTCCAGCGCCCACACTTTGGGCGACGCAGGTAAGCAGGTTCAACTCGAAATCGGGCATCTGGCGCGCCAGGGACAGGTTGCGCAAGCCTGGCAGACAATGATCGGTTTTGTTTTGCCCCGCACAGGTATCTGGAAAATTCTTTCCCCGCCGCTGACATGGGCGGTGGCGCGATTGCTATCCCTGGGTGGGCCAACCGAACTGTCTGACCTGATTGTCACCATTGAAGCCGAGGACCAGCACGCCTTCAAAGACCGCCTGTCGGAAATTTTCGCGCCTACCCTGGTCATTGCTGGCCTGGATGACCCATTTTATACCTCGGCCTTGTTCCGCGAGACAGCGGCGGGCATCCCCAATGCCCGGCTGGTGCTCTACGAAAAAATGCGCCATCCTGCCCTGGGGCAGCGGTTTGAGCGCGATATGCTGGCCTTTTTGAAAGAGGAGTAATTCGATGAGCATTTTTGCGGGAATCTTTTTCATCCTGCACGCGCTGGTACATCTGCTCTACGCCGGACAAGCCCTGCGCTTCTTTGAACTGCGTCCCGGGCTGATCTGGCCGGATAAGGCCTGGGCTTTCTCGCGGTTGCTGGGCGACGCGGCCACGCGTACTCTGGCGGCTGTTATCCTGGCGCTGATCGCTCTCGCCTTCCTGGCGGGTGCATTGGGTTTATTCTTTGGGCAGGATTGGTGGTGCGGCGTGAGCGCAAGCGCGTCGGTTTTGTCCGTATTGGTATACATCCTGCTTTGGGATGGGAAATTTCAGGAATTACCCGATAAGGGGGGCGTAGGTTTATTGATCAGCCTGGTGATTTTGATAGTCGTTTTCAAGTTCGGAGCGTCGTCATGACTATGCTTGTCGACTAGTTTTTAACGTCGTCATCCTATGAGCTAACAGGCAGAACCACGCCCCCCTCACTGGCCCCCGACCTAGCCTGCTGGTCTGGGCTTGATCGCTGACTTTGGCGCTAAGTTTTTATCGTTCCTGAAGCATAGAAAACGGCAGTAAATACGATTTCGGAGCGTAAAGGGAAAGGGCGCATGGAGTTTCCTTTTGGCGTCAGCGAGGGGAGAGGCGGGGATCAGGCTGCTAACCTGGGACTGTGGTCAGAGTCGATCTGGTTATCCGCTATCTTTCTGACGGAAGATCGGGTGTGCTGGCAGGCACTGGATGATGAGACGGCCATTTTAGTGGTCCCTTTTTAAAATACCACCGAACGGTTCATCGTCAGTTTTGCCCCTGAAACCGGGTACCTCGCCATTTTGAAGCCGGCCTCAGATATTCTCTGGACATTGGGCAGCGGGTGGTCGTTCGTGCCCAGCGGCGGACAAGCGCTGCAAGGCACCATCAGCCAGGAAACTGTGACTTTCGTTAACAACAATGTCTATAACGCCGCTGTCGAAGCGCGTTTCCAGGTCAACGCAGGCGAAGCGCGTCTCAGCACCCGTGTGAGCGCGGCGGGCAGCTACAGCGCCGCATTGAGCATAGATGGCATGGTGGGGCTGTATCGCGGAGAAACGCTGCTGGGGTCGGCGCTGATCGCGCCCCTCACACCGGAGGGCTGGCACACCCTCCGCCTCTCCGCCTTCGAGGATGTGCTGCGAGTAGCGGTGAATGGAATAGAGGTGATCGCCCTGCGCGACAACATCTCCTTGCCCGGTGGCTCGGTGGTGTTCAGTGGCCGGCAACTTGAGCCTGCCATGCTGCAGGTGGATGATTTTGCGTTGTGGATTAAAGGTGAGCCTGTTTCGCCTACAGCCACTGCAACACTGACTGAGGAACTCGTCCCGACAGTGCCACCTGCTGGAATACTTCCGCAACAACAATTTCAGTCATTTCAGATGTTTAGTTCAAATGTTTATGAGATCAGAGATGTTAGTACAATCTTTGAGCTTGAGGCAGCTATCAATATAGCCAATGGAAACTCCGGTAATACCTATGTCCTTTACATGCTTCCCGGTCTATATCTTAGATCATCTGCATATCAAATCACAGGTAATGTCGTGATCGTCGGAAACATGGCTGCTTCTGTGAATGATATAAACCTACCTGATGCTGAGAAAGTTATTTTTCAGACTGTGACCAATACCAGTTTCTTTAATGTGGGTGGTCAATTTGTTCAGGGCAGTCTAACACTTTATAACGTGCTTTTCCGTGGTAATACAGCGGAAGCCAATGATAGTGGTGGCGCAATTGACAGTAGTGGCAATCTCTACATCTACAACAGCCGATTTGAACAGAACCGTGCTAAGTATTGGGGAGGAGCGATCTATTCTCGCGGCGGTGATGATGGTAATGAGATTGAAAATGTTATTATCAATACGGTTTTTGTGGGTAACAGAAACACTAGCTCATTTAGTAATACGGGTGGAGGCGCAATATCCACCCAGCATGGTGCCCGGTTATCTATAGAATGTAGCACCTTAAAGGAGAATCATGCCCTCCGACGAGGTGGTGCGTTGTTTCTTTTTGGCAGCTCAGGCCAGGTTACACTATGGCACAATGATGTTGCGCGAAGCAATAACTTTGAGAATAATACCGCCTCTACAGCTTATGGAGGTATCTATATTCATGGGCCGGCAGGTGGGCAAGCTATAGATGCAACTAATCAATACTGGCTTCCTACCCCCTCGGGAATTAGCGTGGGTGCTAATGCAGTTTCATCAATCGTTAGTTATCTGCCTATGCTCAGTAATTTGGTGCCAAGTAATTGTCCAGTTCCTTCATTGCCAATTCCTCCCCTAAGGGTCGAAAGTCAGAATCCAATTTCACCCATTCCATATCTCGATACAGTCAATTTTGAGCTTGCACTTCGAAATCCATCAGGAACCATGATTACTAACTGGGAGCTTATCTTAGATGGGGTAACTAGTGCAGGAACAAGCCCATCTTATGATGAGATTGTTCCATTAGAATTGGCTAATCCTCCTGTACCGAACACCTTCTGCTGTAATAATAACCAGTTCAGATGGGTTGGCAATAATCTTGCTGCCTATAGTGAAGTCAGTATTTCCCCTTACATGAGAGCAAGGAAAAGTGGCATAGTCGAGACAACATATACCTTGAATATCACTTATCAAGGCGGGGGTCAAACAGTTGAGACGGGCACACTCAAGGTGATGGATGTTGC
>JBGSXK010000375.1:0-2292 GCA_041751455.1 Anaerolineae bacterium | reverse complement strand
GTTGCGCTGGCGCTGGCCGGTGCTGGCGCGACGGTGATCGTCAGTGATTTTAATCCAGATCGTGTAGAGCGCGTGGCAGAAGAGATCACCCACGCCGGGGGTCACGCGCTCGGCTGGCAGGCGGATATTGCCAATCGCTTTCAGGCCAGTGCGCTGATCGAAACCGCGCGTGAGCATTTCGGGCGCATTCACATTCTGGTGAATGCCGCCTCGATCCACACACAGCACCCCATGCTCAAAGTCGATGAATGGGACTGGCGCAGGACGCTGGAAGTCAACCTGACCGGCACCTTCTTCTGCTGTCAGCTTTTGGGGCGTGTGATGGCGGATGAAGGTGGCGGCGTGATCGTCAATATCGGCTCTACCGCCGGGCATCCCTCTCCGCTGCCGGTTGGCGCGGGTTATGTCGCCAGCCAGGCCGGGGTGATCGGCCTCACCAAACAATGTGCGCAGGAATTCGCGCCGTTAGGCATTCGTGTGAACGCCGTGTGCCCCGGCGAGATCGCCGAAACAGCGGAACAGGCCGCCGAAACAGTTACCAATCCGCAGGGCAGGCATGGACTGCCGGAGGAAGTGGCACAGGTTGTGCTGTTTCTGTGTTCCGATGCCGCCAGCTTTATCACCGGACAGGCCATCCATGTCGATGGCGGCGCGAGTATGATATGAGGAACAGCATGCTGTTCAGGTTCACCACAGGGCTTTTCGTGATGCTATGCCTTCTGTTCGCGCCCGTGGCTCTCATTGACGCGCAGGGGCAGTGTGGCTTTGCCGACAGCCTGGTTTACCCGGTGGATACGACCGTGTTCCGGCTGGCGCAGGATTTCGCGGTGCGCAGTGGGCGACATCAGGGACGCTATCACACGGGCGAGGACTGGTACGCGGGGCGGGCCAACAATTACGGTATTGGCACTCCGGTACGCGCGGCGGCCACCGGGCGCGTCACCTTTGCCTCGCCCATTGGCTGGGGGCGGGATGGCGGCGTGGTGGTCATTGAACACACCTTCCCTGATGGCAGCATCGCCTACAGCCAGTATGGTCACATGGCCGAGACCGATAACGCGCGCTTCCCACCACAGTGGAGTTGTGTCCGACAGGGAGATATTATCGGCGCGATCAGCAATGTGCGCCCCGCACCCCATCTGCACTTCGAGATCAAAACCAGTGATGGTACATCACCCGGCCCCGGCTACCACTGGGAAGAACCAGTTCGCGCGGGCTGGCGCAAACCGTCGAAGTTCGTGCAGAACTGGAATGCCTGGCTGCAACCTGCCTTTCTATGGCGGCTTGATCTGGCCGATGAAAGCGGCCCTGTCACCGCGCCGCTGCTGCTGGACGATAACAGCCTGCTCTATCTGGACGCGAACCGTCTGGGGCGCGTCTCGCCCGATGGCCGCTCTTTATGGCGCATCAATCTGGATCGTCTGGCGGTTGGCCTGACGCGGCGCGGTGCTGATCTGCTGATCGCCTACACGGACGGCTCGATGCAGCGGGTTAATCTGGATGGTACGCTGGCGGAACGCTGGGAAACAGGTATCGCACTCGACAGCGCCCCACTGGATACAGGTGAGGATACCCTGCTGCATACCCCCCAGAATACGCTGGTGGCCTTCGGTGCGGATCGCCAATCTGCCCACTGGCAGGTTGAAAACACAGCTACACTGCTGCGCGCTGTAAATGCTGGCGGGATAATCGGGCTGCTCACACGGGATTACCGTTTGCTGACCCTCTCGGCCCAGGGCACGCTGCTCAACCAGGCCCAGTTACGCGAGGCGGCCAGCCTCACCCCGCACCCGCAGGGCGGCCTGCTGGCCTATACGCACAGCGGTCTGTGGCGTATCCGCGAAGATGGCACCTGGGAAATCGTGCTGGAAGATGTGCCGGGCGGACGTTCCAGCGCGCTCACCTGGACTGCCGACGGACAGCAGTTATTTCTGTTTGATGGTCGCATCCTGCGCGCCTACAGCCGGGAATTCGTGCTGTTGTGGCAGGTAGAACTGCCGCCTGTTTCTGGCCTGCTCACCCTCACCGAACATGATACCGTTCTGCTGCTCACCGGGCAGCATGGCTATATCACCGCGCTGCAAAAATCGACGGGCAACATCTGTGGCAGCACACGCATTTTCGGCGATGACCGCGCCCAGGCGTGGCATCACCTGGGCGCGGATGGCATACTGCGGGTGGCCGTGTCTGACCAGATTCTGGGGCTGGACTGGCGGCGCTTCCTCGGCGGCTGCGCCTGACTTATTCCAGCGGTTCCAGTTCACCGAGCAGCGTGGGCAGCAGTTCCGTCAC
>JBGSXK010000374.1:0-4247 GCA_041751455.1 Anaerolineae bacterium | reverse complement strand
ACCAGTTTCAGCCCGGCCAGATTCTCCTGCAAAATCGTATTCACGTGGGACAAGCGATTTTGCACTTCCTTGAACAAGGGTTGAGCCAGCCCGCCAAAGATAGCAAATATAATCAGGGTGATGGGCAAAAACAGCAGAGCCGCCAGCCCCAGGCGGCGAGTCAGGCTGCTCTGGCCCGGTTGGGCCGGTGTAAAGTCATTGAGCGCTGTGCCCATACGCGCGGTGTTGGTCATGGGTGTTCCCCCGGTTAATGAGGCAGGCGATAATCCACCTTCATGCTAGAGGGCAGTGCCTAACATCCACCTAACCGCTCCACAGCAGCTACTCGCCTTTAAGCAGCTTTTCGCGCAGCGCCATCAGTTCATAACGGAAAACGTCATCCTCCGCCATCATTTCCGTCACTTTGTTATACCCATGCAGCACCGTCGTATGGCTGCGCCCGCCCAGGGACTCCCCGATCTGGGGCAGCGAGGCTTCGGTCAGCTCACGCGCCAGATACATGGCGATCTGCCGGGCATGATTGATGCGTCCTGTGCGGCGTTTTCCGGTCAGGTCTTTCACCGCCAGGTCATGATGCTGCGCCGTCATCTCCAGCACCTGCTCCAGCGTCGCAAGCTTACGGCTGTGCTGGCGCGGGCGCTCAAAACGCTCCACCACTTCCTCGGCGGCGGGCAGGGTCAGCGGTTGTTGGCTCAGGCGCGACTTGGCGATGATCTGGGTAAACAGGCCCTCCAGCTCGCGCATATTCGTGCGTGCCCGGTCAGCCATCATCTCGCTGACCGACTGTGGCAGGCGGATACCCCGCTCCTGTGCCCAGCTTTCTACAATCGCCATGCGCGTTTCATATTCTGGCATCTGCACATCCATGACCAGACCACCTTCAAAACGTGAGCGCAGCCGGTCTTCAAGAAGTTCCAGTTGGCGCGGGTGACGGTCAGAGGCCAGCACAATCTGTTTATTAAAAGTATAAAGCGCATTAAAAGTATGAAAAAATTCTTCCTGCGTGCTTTCTTTTCCAGCGATAAACTGGATGTCGTCCACCAGCAGCACATCAATAGAACGGTATTTATCGCGGAACATGGCCGTCGTGCGCTGGCGAATAGCATTGACCAGATCATTAATAAACGCTTCCGACGGCACATAGATCACCCGTAAACCACGCCGCTGGCAGTCATGCGCAATCGCTTGCAGCAGATGCGTCTTACCCAGCCCCACACCGCCATAAATCGTCAGCGGGTTATAGATACTGGCCGGGTTCTCCGCCACCGCCAGCGCCGCCGAGTAGGCCAGGTTGTTATTGCTGCCGGCGATGAAACGCGCAAACGTAAAACGCGGATTAAGGTCACATTCCGGCAGTTCAGAGCGTTCTGGCCGGGCAATCTGCCGATGCAGCGGCAGCTCACGTGCCTCCATTTCCTGCTGTGCCAGCAGGCGGAACAGTGGCATTTGCTCGTCGGCATCCGGCGGCTGCGCGGGCTTATACACCTGAAAACACAATTCCACCGGTGTGCCATACACATCGGTCAGGATGCGGCGCACCGTGCGGTACAGGCGATTTTTCAGCATCTCCACCGCAAAATCATTACGCACACCAATCGTAAAGAGCGGTGTATCCCCCTGCTCGAAATTTAGAAAGACAGCCCCTCGCAGCCATGTGTCGAAATTGGCGCGATCAAGCTGAACCTCCAGTTGATTGAATGCTGCGTTCCAGATGTCCTGCGGATTCACGGCGTTTACCTTCGATGACTCTATACACCTTGCCTGTCGTAAACCAGCAAAGCAAAACCGGCAGCGCAAATTAAGCGCCCATATCCAGCGTTTCCGGTAATTTCAGTTTAAGTTTTAAGGTGTTGGCGCACCTGAGAGAGGTGTTGTGTGCTTTATGTGGGCTGGCAACCACACATGCTCTTACTATAACGAATCCCACTCAGAAACTCAACCGATTTTCGGCCCCAAATGTTAAAAGATTTAACATTTTAAGCTTGGGATAATTTCTGCAAATGGCACTCCGGGATTGGGATAATTTGTGCGACGCAGCAAACGAGTCAGATCGCCTTTAAACGCTATATCTATAGGCTGCCTGCCCCCAATAGGCCCGTATTTATAGGTACAGCAGTATAAAACCAGTCAGCCCCGCACGGGCTTGTGAAATACGCAATTTTTTAACATTGGGATAATTTCTGTCAGCGGCTGCAAAAGCTGCGATGAATCTGGGATAAATCAACGATAATTTGGGATAACAGCGTAAAAGAACTGCCTGTAACATCGCCTCATGTCACCGTTACAGCTTTAGTAGACTAAATACTCATTTTCGTGTAAAATGGATGTTGTAACCTCTATAATATTTGTAATTAAAATTTTTTGGAGATCGGTTAATCCTATGGCCGAAGAATACGACAACACACCCTCACCCTACACATCTCCATCCACCAATCTCACGGAAGCGGCAACCATGAGCGATGAAGAAGAACACCTCAAGGCAGACATTATCAAAGTCTCCGCCAAGTCGCGTTCCACTGCCGTTGCCGGGGCCATCGCTGCGGTCATGCGTGAGCATCACCTGGCCGAAGTTCAGGCCATCGGTGCGGGCGCGGTCAACCAGGCCGTAAAGGCGCTGGCGATTGCCCGTGGCTACCTCAGCCGTGACGAAATTGACGTCGTGTTTATCCCCTACTTCACCGAAGTCGATATCGATGGTCAGGAGCGGACAGCAGTGCGCTTCCGGGTAATTCCGCGCCCATGACGCGAGTTGACCTGCATACGCACACCACCGCATCCGACGGCCAGCTTACGCCCACTGCCCTCGTGGCACTGGCACAAAAGTTTAATCTGGCCGCCCTGGGCATCACCGACCATGACACCACGGAAGGGGTGCGGGAAGCGCAGCAGGTCGCCGGGAATACCCTTCACATTGTGCCAGGGGTGGAGCTGAGTGCCGAGGATGCCAGCGGTGACGTACATATGCTGGGCTACTTCCTCGATATTGATAACCCGGATTTCCAAAACGAGCTGGAAGCATTTCGTGTGGGGCGTTACTACCGCGCACAGACTATGGTTGAAAAACTGGCCGCGCTGGGGATGCCGCTGGAATGGTCGCGGGTCGAGGCGATTGCCGCTGGCGGTGCGATTGGCCGCCCCCATATCGCCCGTGCCCTCTATGAAGTCGGTTATGTCACTTCCATCAAAGAAGCATTTGATCGCTACATCGCCAACAATGGCCCGGCTTATGTCTCCCGCAAGCGCCTTTCGCCAGAGGAAGCAGTGGAATTGATCCACAGCGCAGGCGGCGCGGCGGTGCTGGCACACCCGGTGTTCGTGGCCGACTACCGCGCCATGGTCACACGGCTGCTGCCTGCTGGCCTCGATGGACTCGAAGTGTTCTACCCTAAACATTCCCCCAAGCTGGAAGGCGAACTGCGCGCGCTCGCCCGGCGGTACAACCTTGTCATGACCGGTGGTTCAGACTTCCACGGCCTCAACTTCCCCGGTAAGGCCATGCTCGGCTCGACCAGCCCACCCCCCGAAGCTCTCGAAGGCCTGCAATCCCGCGCCGCGCAGTATGTAGGTTAATCGTCACCTCCGGGATGTTAATCCGCGCTCAGCACTCATCACTGAAATAGGGACATATGTCCACCTTTTTGTGCCCTACATCCGCTATACTGAAATAAACTGTGTCTGTATAGAGACCGCCTGGCGGAATTGGCAGCTTTGGCGGGAAAAAATTGTACTCCCGCCACCACCAACCCGCAGGGAGTCACCCAATCGTGTTCACACACCCGTGAACAGATCAGGTACGCCCTACTCCCCGCGCAGGCCGGGATAATCGAGGAACATCACCTCCAGCGCCAGCCGCAGGTTCATGTTGTATTGCAGGTTGTCCAGCAGCGTGCGTGTCGCCTTCAGCGCCTTCAACGCCTCCTGCGCGCTCAGGCTGATCGAAAGCCGTTGCAGCGGCACCAGCCGGTCACTGTTGGCAGGTGGGACATGGCTGTTCTCACACAGCAGCAGCACATCGCGCCAGTAACTCTGCCACAGCTCCAGGATATGCGCCAGTACCTGCTTATCCTTGCCCAGTTCCTGCGCCAGCTCGAAGCGCTGCGCCCGTGTCTGCGAGACACACGCTTCCAGCATATCCAGCGCCCAGTCCCGGTCTTGCAGCGGGCGGTCATCCTCCAGCGCGCGGATCGCCCAGCCGATGCGCCCCCCGCTCAGCCGTGCCAGCAGTTCCGCCCGCTCCGGCTCCGCGC
>JBGSXK010000373.1:0-7680 GCA_041751455.1 Anaerolineae bacterium | reverse complement strand
CTGCTGCTGTTGTGGGGGACACGCCTGCCCGCGCTGGAAGCTTTGCCGCTGCATAACGACGAAGGCCTCCACCTGCGCCGCGCAGTAGAAGTCTGGCGCGGACACCCTTTCTGGGACATCAGCGATGGTAAGATTATCAATCATTGGCCCATAGCGCTGTTCTACCCGCAGAACGCACCTGTGTTCGCGGGAAGGGTTGCGAGCCTGCTGGTGATCATGCTGGGGCTGGCAGGGGGTTTTGCTCTGGCGTACCGGGTGGCAGGTCTGTGGGCGGGACTGCTGGCCGGGGTGCTGTGGCTGGCAAGCCCTTACCTGTTTTTCTACGAGCGCACCGCCCTGAGTGATGCCGAAGCCGGGGCGCTGGTCGTGCTGGCCCTGTACTGCGCACTGCTGGCCGCACAAACCGGACGTTATCGCCTGCTGGCCGGAGTCACATTCGCTGGCGCGGTACTGTTCAAATTTACGGCAGCCCCTTATTCCCTGGCGGTGGCAGTGATTGTCCTGGGTGCAGGTTGTTCCCCGCTGCGGCGGCGCAGTATCGATCTGTGCATCATCGGCGGTGTAGCTGTATTATGCTTCCTGCCGCCGCTGGCCTATTTAATCCTGCGAGGCAGGGATTTTTTTGGAATTGCGCTGGAGTGGGTGGGTGTTTCATCGGGGGGCAGTTTAGCTGTTGGCGAGAATTTAACGCGCTTATGGTCAGTGGTGACCGGCTTCGGTACGCTAAGCTGGCTGGTGCTGCTGCTGGTCGGCCTGATGCTGCTGCTGATTTTTGGTCGCCGGGAGGGACGTTTACTTCTGGCAGCCGGTGCCCTTCCCTTTTTCATCACTACCCTCCTGGGCCGCGAAGTACTGCCCCGGCATTATGTCGCCACGCTGCCGCTGGCATTGGTGCTGGCCGGAATTGGCTTTGGGCTGCTGCTCAATGGGTTGCATGAGTTACGTGAACGGGCGGTGATGACTGGGCTGGTGGTGGCACTGCTGGCTTTTTCGATGGTGCCGTTTATGACCACTGCCTATCATGAACCTGCCGCACTGCCTCTGCCCGCTGCGGTTCGCACCCAGTACATCACCGATCACAGCGCGGGTTATGGCCTGCGCGAGGCGGTTTTAGCGCTGCCACAGACGGTGGAACCGGGCGCGCTGGTGATCGCCAGCATGTTCCCGGATAGCTGCCGCCGAACAAACTTTTACGCGATGGGAAATTTTCGGCTGTTATGTGCGGACAGGCCGGGTATAGCTGAGATTAAGCAGGCGCTGGTGGAGCAAGGCATAGTCTATGTGCTGGTGGATAATACACCATTGATCGGCGTGGATGTGCTGGCCTTAGGTGCGACAGCCGAACTCGTTGCGGTTTATCCACGTCCGGGAGAAGCTGGCACGTCAGCCTCAGTGGTACTGTGGCGACTGAAAAAGTTGTAACAATCACTTCTCGCCCCAATGCACGGCCATAGTACCGAACATGAAGGCACGATGCTCCACATTGCGCACTCCGGCATCACGCATGATCTGGGATAGTTCTGTGGGCGTTTTGAATGCCTGAGTCGAACTTGGCAAATACTGGTAAGCGTCTGCGCCCTGGGCCCCGGCAATCAGACGGCCTAGAGTAGGAATCACGTAACGCAGATGGATTTCGATAAACGGACGCAGCAGGTTGTTGGGCGGTGGGGAGCTGTCCAGAATGACGATGCGCCCGCCGGGCCTGAGGATACGAAGCTGTTCCCTGAGGGTGCGCGGGATGTCCACTACGTTACGCACCAGATAACCGGAGGTGACGGCATCGAAGGCAGCATCCGGGAAAGGAAGTTGCAGCGCGTCCGCGCCTGCCCAACTCATCTGGTCACCCAGCGGGAGCGTTTTACCCACCTGCATCATGCCCAATGAGAAATCCGCGCCGACAACCTGTACACTGGGCACCGCCCTGAGCGCCTCGAAGCCGATGTCGCCTGTGCCTGTCGCCAGATCGAGCAGCTTATCGCCGGGTTTTAACCGCGCCTGCTGTACCACAAAGCGCCGCCAGCGCAAATCCTGTCCACCAGTCATCAGACGGTTCATGAGGTTATAGCGTCCGGCGATGCGATCAAACATATTCTGCACGTAGTCCGCGCGTTCTTTACCCTTGAGGTGTGCCATAAGATTTCACAATGTTTAGTTTGTGCTAAATATCACACATTGTATACGTGAATCGCACTGGCTGCAATAAGCATCCAATGAGATGATTGGAGACGCTTTTGTATAGGGGAGGATGTCAATGTCACTGCGATTTCACGAAATAGCGGAAACCAATCACCGTATTTTAAACCCCTTTACTGAAACGCAGCTCGATATGTTGGGGGAAATCTGCCGGCTGAACAGCGGCACCCGCCAGCTTGATCTGTGCTGCGGCAAGGGTGAAATGCTTTCGCGCTGGTCAGCCAGATATGGCACGATCGGCGTGGGGGTCGATATCAGCGAGGTCTTTTTAGAAGCTGCACATAAGCGCGCACGCGAGCTGGAAGTCGGGCAGCGGGTGCAGTTTGTGCAGGGCGATGCCGCTGAATATCCAGAGGCGCATCATCAGTTTGATATTGTAAGCTGCATCGGGGCGACATGGATTGGCGGCGGCCTGCTCGGCACACTGGAACTGATGAAGCCAGCCCTGAAAGACGGCAACAGCCTGCTGCTGGTGGGCGAACCCTATTGGATGGATGATCCGCCACAGGAAGCATATGACCTGATCGCAGATGGTAATCGGACACTTTTTACCTCGCTGCCAGGAACGTTGGATCGTTTCGAAGCCGCCGGGCTGGAATTAATCGAGATGGTGCTGGCGACCCTGGAAGGTTGGGATCGCTACACAGCGATGCAGTGGATGGCCGTGAGCGACTGGCTGCGGGTACACCCCGACGATCCCGAGGCCGACGCACTGCGCGCTTGGATTGACAGTGTTCGCCGTGACTATCTCACATATGGGCGGCGTTACTTCGGGTGGGGGGTGTTTGTATTACGCCAGCAGTAGGTCACATCATGAGTGACGAGTGGAAAACTCGCCACTCATGCCTCCTTGCCTAAATTTCCAGGACGACCTTTCCGAACAGGTCGCCTGTTTCCAGGCGGTGCTGGGCTTCACGCGCTTCAGTCAGCGGCAGCACACTGTCGATCACCGGCTTAAGCTGGCCATCGAAAATGAGCTGCATGACCCTGACATAATCCTGATGGGGACCCATCGTGCTGCCAATGATGCTCAGGTGTTTACTGAAGACATAACGGATGTCCAGCTCGAATTTTGGCCCGCTGGTATTGCCAACAATCAAAATCCGCCCGCCGATGCGCGCCGCGCGGATACTGTCATTCATGGTAGCCTGCCCAACGTTATCGACCACCACATCCACACCACGCTTGTCCGTCAGGCGGTAAACCTCACGCGACCATTCCGGCGTTTCCGCGCGGTTGATGGTCACGTCCGCGCCAAGTTCAGCGGCCTTCGCGCATTTTTCAGCACTGCTGCCCACCACATAGACTTTCGCCCCGGCGAGTTTGGCGATCTGGATGCTGGCGCTGTTCACGCCGCCACCCGCGCCGACGATCAGCACGCTTTCGCCCGCGCGCAAACCGCCGCGTGTAATGAGCGAGTGCCACGCCGTCACATAGACCAGCCCGGCAGCAGCGGCCTCAGTAAACGCGACATGATCGGGCATTTTGAGTAGGTTACGCACGGGCAGCACGACATATTCCGCCGCCACACCGGGCGCGCCCTCGCCCAGAATGTGAATGCGTGACTGGTTTTCCAGTCCGGTCATCAGCGCGGGGCTGTCCGGCTCAACAAGACTGGGGTCAATACATACACGATCCCCCGGCGCGAATCCCGTCACGCCATCGCCTACTGCATCGACCACACCCGCGCCATCAGCCGCAATAATGTGCGGCATATCCAGCTTCAGCCCTGGCCAGCCGCCACGTACCCACAGATCAAGCCGGTTGAGGGCCGCCGCTTTGATGGCAACACGGACTTCACCATACCCAGCGGTGGGCACTGGCAGGTCATCAGGAACCTCAACGACCTCTAAGCCACCGTGGCCGGTGATGGCTGCCGCACGCATCAGCGCAGCCCCAATTCGCTGCGGGCGATGACCATACGCTGAATCTCGCTGGTGCCTTCATAGATGCGGGTGATACGCGCGTCACGGTAATAACGCTCGACGGGCATCTCTTTACTATAGCCCATGCCACCATGAATCTGGACTGCTTCATCGGTGACAAACATAGCGGTTTCGCTGGCGAACAGCTTTGCCATGCTGGCTTCTAACGTATAACGTCCGCCATCCTGTTTGGTGCGTTCTTTAGCCTGTACCGCGTGGTAAATCAAAAGGCGGCTGGCCTCAATGCGTGTTTTCATATCCGCGATTTTCTGCTGGATCATCTGAAACTGGCCGATAGCCCCACCAAACGCCTGCCGCTCACGCGCATACTGAAGACTGGCTTCATAAGCCGCCTCCGCGATGCCCAACGCCTGTGATGCGATCCCGATGCGCCCAGCGTCCAGTACTGTCATGGCGATTTTAAAGCCATCGCCCGGCTGGCCGAGGACATTTTCTACCGGGCAGGCGTAATCCTCAAAGATCAATTCGCTGGTGGCACTGGCACGGATACCGAGCTTAGGTTCTTTTTTGCCACGAATGAAACCATGCTGAGTAGCATCGATCAAAAAGGCGGTCACACCTTTATGTTTCTGCTCCGGCGCGGTCATGGTGAACAGCACCACAAAATCGGCTACCGGGCCGCTTGTCACCCAGCTTTTGCGCCCGTTGATGATGTAATGCGTCTGTGCATCGTTGAGGACGGCGCGGCTCTGCATCGTGCCGGCATCACTGCCGGACATCGGCTCGGTCAGGCTGTACGCGCCAATTTTCTGGCCATTGGCCACCGGGACGAGAAACTGCTGTTTCTGCGCTTCTGTGCCAAATTTCATCAGGCCATGGCAGTAGAGTGAGTTATTGACGCTGACAATGGTGCTGTGACTGGCATCGGCCTTCGCTACTTCGATCATCGTCAGTACATAAGCGAGCGTATCCATGCCCGCGCCGCCATAGTCTTCCGGCACTTCGATGCCCATTAAGCCCATCTGCCCCATTTTCCTGATGGTTTCCAGCGGGAACTCGCCGCTTTCGTCGTACTCGGTGGCGATGGGGGCGATCTCGTTCTGGGCGAAATCGCGCACCGCATCGCGCAGCATCCGATGCTCTTCGGTCAGCATGAGCGTGAGGGTGTCGCCAAAATCTGTTGTTGTGACCATAATTTGTCAAACCTCCATCATATTGAGGACAAAGATCAATTTACGGAAATTTGCTCTCATTATATCATCGTTAACAATTAGCTTTTAGCGCTTCGCTGGCAGAAGCCTGTGCCCATTTTCAGGAGATACCAATGTCCAAAATCAAGATTGATCATATCGCCGTTGTTGTCGAAGACATCGAGCCTGCGCTTAATTTCTGGCATCACGCACTTGGGCTGGAACTCAATGGCGTAGAAGAGGTGCCAGAAGAAGAAGTTGAGGTTGCCTTTCTGCAAGCGGGAGACGCTCACATCGAGCTGGTGAAGCCCACCACTGAAGGCAGCGGCGTGGCGAAATACCTGGCCAAAAAAGGTGCGGGGATGCATCACCTGTGTTTTCAGGTCGAAGATATTGACACCGCACTGCGCCAACTGGCCGGGGCCGGGGTAGAGCTGATTAACGAGACTCCACGCAGCAAGCCTAACGGCACGCGCTACGCCTTTGTGCATCCTAAAAGCACAGGCGGAGTGCTGGTGGAACTGTACCAGAAGGCTGTTATTTCATAGAGGCGCGACTCAGTAAATCGCTTACGACGGGCTTACGCTGGAACAAGGTCAGCAGGCCGCGCAGCAGCTTCAGGCCGGAGGTGACCAGACCACAAAGCGCCAGCGGGACGGCAATCCACCAGTAAACGCTCATATAAGAGGGTATATCCTGCCAGAAGTACAGGTTCACAGGCCCGATGGCACTGTGCCACAGGATGACCAGCAGCGCCACCACCACTACGCTGCTGCCAGTCAGCGCTGGCGTACTCTGATGGGCGCACCACCTGCCGAAGCGCTGGCCGGGCTGCCTCAGCCGCTCGTAGACCTGCTGCCAATCGATGAAGATGGCATAGGCGATGAGCATGGCTACAAAGTTGATCTGCATAAACAGCAGTGTAAACACGTGGAACAAAACAGCAGAAGAGACAAAAAAGGTGCGCCAAGCGCGGTTGATGACCGCCATTGGGAACAGTGTCTCGAAGCCGAGTGCCATAAAATGCAGCGGCAGGTAAAGCAGCGGCGTGGCCGCGATAAGCGGGTTGAGCGGGTTAGGATTCGGTTGCAGGTTATAGCCATACATCAGCTTAGGGATGGTTTCAAAATCCACCAGCCAGGCATCTGTCAGCTTAAGCAGGCCGCCTGTGCCGAACAGAATACACAGCAGCCAGAGCACCAATTTAATCGGCCAACTATATTGCCAGGAACCCACGTGCGGATCCACCGGGGACAGGTCGCGCCGCTGGCGCAGCAGCGCGGCCAGCGAGTGGGTTTTGCCCCAGTCATAAAACAGCATGATGGCAGGGATATAGACCATCAGAAACGTATTGGCATGATCGACCTTGCCAAAGCTGAAGCGTGTGGACACGATGAACAACCCCGTCAGCAGCACCAGCAGGGTTGCCGGGCGCACCTGCCAGCCGATGAGAAGCAGCCCCAGCCCTGTCACCAGCCCGATCTGAGCGGCCTGCATCACCGCCAACGGGGGCGTACCATCCAGCCAGAGCAGCACAAACACAGGCCGCCACTCGCCCGCAGGGATACTTGCCAATTCGGAGGCGTGCATGGCTGGCAGGTAGGTGAGGTAAAACAGCGCATACAGGATGCGATACAGCCCCAACCCCCCGGCGGCATAGGTTTCTGGCGCGGTCAACCAGCCGTCAATCATTGCACTCAAATGCATGATAAAGCGCATTCAGCCCTCCCCTACGACAGTAAATCGGCTCACAGGTCGGCGCTCCTGCGGCGCATCCGGGTTAATATGCGGCAGCACAGTCAGATCTACTGCGTAGAACACGGCTGTCACCTCAATATTTGTCGGTTGGCTGCCATACATGATGCGGATTCGCTCGGCAATAGCCTGCTCATAAGCTGTGCGGCGTGCCAGGTCATCGTCATTGGCGAGCGTGATGGCGATGCGTGACCCCAGGGCGGCGGGATTGCCAACCAGCGGGGTATAAAGTGCTGTCAGGGAAGTGGACATGGTGCGCCCGGTGGTATCCGTAAAGCGAACTTCAAATTCGCGTGCTAGTTCCAGTGGGTACTGCTGCCACTCTGAAAACATTCCCCATCGGGTGAGCGGGAAGGCCTCCTGAACCAAGCGACCGGGTAGGGCATGGAGGAAAAAAATCAGTGTCAGGCCAAAAAACGTCAGTTTCAGGCGGCTGAGCAGGTGTTTTTCCGGCACTGATAAGCCTTTTTCGTAACGCACCTCATCCTGCATAGACAATTTCCACCGTGACTAATGGCCTAATCCCTATTATGATCCAGGGTTGGCGAAAAAACAATCGAGATGACTTTCGAGGGATATTCATGCGGAAATATGAATTCTGGCCCATAGTTTCAATGGGATTGACTTTACTGGCGGCGGCAGGCATCGTCACCGCG
>JBGSXK010000372.1:0-6691 GCA_041751455.1 Anaerolineae bacterium | reverse complement strand
TGGTATCCTGATCTGTGAAAACTGCGGCACCAACCTGATGACTGGCCAGCAGGCCAATGTGGGCACCCGTGACCTGCGTGAAGCAGAAGCAGGCAGCGGCAAGGAAAAGGAAAATCCGCAAACCGGCCTCATTCCCACGCTCGACGCAGAAGAAGCCCAGGCCATCCAGAGCGCCGGGGCCACCGTCTTCGATGCGAACACGGTTTTGCGAATCGAAGTCGAAGGGGGCGCATCCCCCATGGTCCTCAAACCACAGACGGATGATATGATCCTGGGCAGGCGCGATCCCACTACTGGGGCAACCCCGGAAGTAGACCTGACCCCTTATGCAGGCTACCGCATGGGGGTCAGCCGCAAACATGCTTCCCTGCGTATGGAAAATGATGAGCTGAATTTATGGGATTTGGGCAGTAGTAACGGGACATTCCTCAATGGCACCCGGCTGACACCCCATCGCCCCTATCTGGTACGCGATGGTGATGAAATTCGCCTGGGTCAAATGGTGCTGCGCATGTTTTTCCAGAATCCGGGTAAGTCACCCGCCTGACAAAGCCTGCACCCTTAATAACCGAGGATTTCTGCCACTTCTGCGGCAGCCTTCTTCGCCGCAAAAAGCACATGGCCGATGCGCGCGTCCTTCTGTACCAGCACGGCCAGTGATGCGCGACCTGCCGGATACACCACCATCACCCCTTCTTCAGCCTCCATCAGCAAACGCTCCAGATCGCCCTGTGCCAACCGCCCCAGAGTGCGCTCCGCCAAGCCAATCAAAGTCGCAGACATCGCCGCCACCTGGGGGCTGCTGGTGGGGTTTTCATGCGGGTTTTCTTCGTCACCAGGAGGAAAAGCTGCCACCAGCAATCCATCGACATTGACGATCACCGATGCTTTTACACCCTCAACCGCCACATGCAGTTGTTTCAGGGCACTTTCCAGCTTTTCGTCCCTATATTCCTGAGCCATAAAGCCTCTTCTCGCGCACGATGTACAGTTTAAAGATGGACAGCAAGCCTATAAGTCGTTAGTAGTATAGCGGAATATCATAGCTGTCTCAATACACGCCGTACTATCTTCCCAAAGCAGCCTGTATGAATGATAACATGTTTAGCATGGGAAGGGAGTTTAGATTAAGTCCCGCCCTGCTGTGCTGCATCTTCATCGGCAAAGCGCGCCAGCCAGTAACGCTCCTCCTCGCTCAGGGTCGCGCGCAGCAGCAGATCAGGGCGACTGCGCCAGGTACGTCGCAAACCCTCCATACGCCGCCAGCGCAGGATTTTCTCATGGTTGCCCTGTTGCAGCACATCCGGCACGGCCAGACCTCTGAAGACAGGCGGGCGTGTATAATGCGGCCCTTCCAGAATGCCATCGGCATGGCTCTCTACCTCCACTGCCCCCTCTGCGCCCAACACACCGGGAATCTGCCGGGCTACAGCATCAATCACCACCATCGCCGCCAGTTCCCCCCCGGTCAGCACATAATCACCAATACTGATTTCGTCTGTCACCACCAGCTCACGCACCCGGTCGTCCAGTCCTTCATAGTGCCCGCACAGGATCATCAGGCTCTGACGTGCCGCCAGCTCTAGCGCAATCTGATGCGAGAATACCCGCCCCTGTGGAGTCATTAAGATCACAGGCGTGCCCGGCTGGCGCAGGGCTTCCACCGCCCGCACGACAACATCCACTCGCATAATCATGCCGCCGCCGCCACCATAGGGGGTATCATCGGCACTGCGGTGTTTATCCGTTGTGTATCCACGAATATCGTGGATTTGAAGGTGCAGCAAGCCGTGCTCCTGCGCCTTCCACATCATGCTTTCGTTCATCGGCCCCTGGAACATACCAGGGAACAGGGTTAACACATCAATCTGCACCTTCACCTCCGGCACGAACAGCCCACATTTTAACCCGGAAGACCATCCAGACAAAACTGCTTACCCGGTGTATGATGGGATCAGCTAAACAATCCCTGTAGAGGAACTATGTCTTACTTACAACGGGTGCGAGAATACCCTAATCCAGACCAGCTCTCATCCCAGGATCAGCGTCACCTCAACGATCACTTCAGCACTTACGGAAGCGAAGTCATGATCGACGGTGAGGTAATTGCGTGGGGCGCGGTGGAAGAAGTCGAAGTGGCAAAAGCCCCCGGTGTTGTTGGCGCGATGGGCTGGTTGGTCAGGCTGCTGGCGCACGGTGGGGTGGAACGCTATCATGTGGCGCTGTATTATGGCTTTCGCGAAGCGGTCTTACATGATATTTCGCTGGAAGAAGCGCGCTACATCCTGCAAGCCGTTGCCTATTATGCGCCCCACCCTGTCCGTTATACTGGCCCTGAAGGCTTGACCCCCGTTTCCAGCTAATGCGTACCCTGTTTTTCGTCTTTCTCGCTGCCCTGTCAGGCGCTTGTGGCACCGCCGCCGCAGAGCCCAGCACATCCTCGTCGCCCTGGGGCCCGATCCTCATCCTGGCACAGACCGAGCAGACGGGTGCGCCCGCTTTATGGGTTCACAATGAACAGGTTACAGCCGCGTGGGTCGGCGCGGATGAACGTGGAGTCCATCATGACGCACGTGTTTTGAGCGCTGCTGCTTCCACCGAGGCTACTGTGCTACCGCTGCCCCCTGTCCATCCTTACGCGCAGCAGCTTTATCCCGCCGCCGATCAGCACAGTCATCTGCTGTGGCTGGATGCCCACGAAAACGGCGAGAATCGCCTGTACAGTGCCCTGCTGACCCCGCAACTCTCTGTCCAGCGCGGCCCAACCCTTATCACGGACAACGAAACACGCCGCTATGCCGCGCTACCGGCAGGCAATGGCGAACTGATCGCTGTCTGGAGCGGTGGTCTGCTGGCCGAGCCGAGTTTATACCTGCAACTGATTGACCGCGCAGGTCGTCCGCGTCCCGCCACGCGGCTCACCACCGATGCGGACTGGCCTGCGCTGGTACGTGCAAATGATGGAACGCTTTATGTCTTCTGGCTGCGACCCTCGGATGGCAGCCTGCATCAGGCCCGCATCACCGATGACCAGCTTTCAGCCAGCCAGCCGCTCGATCACCATCCTGACCTGCAACCCGGTGATCGTTTGCAGGGGCTTCATGCCGCCCTGGATATGACCCATCTATATCTGTTCTGGAACATCACACGGGTGGATGGCAGTGCCGAAACCGGGTGGATGACCCGCCACCTCGACAGTATCCAGTGGAGCGCGGCGGCGAAAGCAGGTCTTGAACAGCCTGAGGGACAGTCAGCAGCCAGCTCAGTTTTTGAAACAGGCTTTAACAGCGGCGCTACGATCCCCACGCAGCCGGGAACACAGTTTCTCAGCCATGTGCTGCCGCTGGCCGGGCAGTTCGAGGTGCTGCCGCTGGCTGCGCAGCATGGGGATGAAATTGTGGTTGTCTATCTTAAAGGGGGCATGGTGCGCGCCTACCAGCCCATCACCGCCGCGCAGTTGGTCGGCCTGCCCGCGCTGCATGTCGATCAGAATCGTTACTTATATCTGGCCTGGGCACAGCCACAGCCTGCTGGCACAGCTCGTCTGCATCTGGCTTCGCTGCGGCTGAACACAGGGGCATGGCCTGTTAGTCAGGATAATTAACTCGCAGGCAGGAAAAACACCCGGTATGAAGTCACCCCTGCTGCCCCGGTGTTCGGGTCAGTACACGGCCCTGCCGTCAGCGGCTGCGAGGGGTCAGAGCGTCCCGGCATCTCCACGATATAACCACGCCCCTCTTCCATCTGAAAATCGGCATAACCAGGGCCGCGCTCTGGCTTTAACCCAGTGAAGAAACGGCTCTCGCCGCCATCCCAGCGCACCCTCACTGGCTGCCCCGGCAGGCCAATACTACCGAAATCCTGCACAAAGACCTCTATCATGCCGGAAATACGCGCGTTACAAAATGTGGCAATATCAGCCAGCACAAAGCTGCGTTGGGGCACACTTGTCGGCACGACCAGCACCCGTTGTGTAGTCGTCGCGTTAGGTGAGCTGGCAGGAGTCGGTGTTTTGGTGGCCGGGGGCAACAGCGTCGGTGTGGGTAGTTCTACCTGTACAATCGCTGTCGGCTGAAGGTCGCTGGCAGGCAGCAAAGTATCAGCACACCCTGTCCGTCCCTGAAGCTGATAAAATGTCATCATACTGCGAATAGCACGCAGGCCACTGTTGCTGTCTACATAACCCGTCGAGGCCAGACGGCAGGCCGTATTCGCTACATTCTGGAAGGGATCATTCGTTTCCCACTCTGCTTGCAGGCTCAACAGGCGATCCACCGCCCGATTCAGGTCGCTATCAGCGGCAAAAGCCAGCGTAATGCCAACCATATACTGTGCGCGGTCTTCCGGTTGCAACTGCCAGGGTTCAGTGGAAACTTCGATCACCGGGTTCACTGTCCAGGTGTATACTAATCCGACACTGATCCCCAGGATCAGGCCAATGGCAGCCCCCCACAGGGAAAATGGCCGTCGGGGGCGATGATAACGACTGCGAGGGGGCGGCATTTCCTCTGGTAAGGTCGCCGGGGGGCGCGGTGTGCGTGAGCGGCGGCTCATGAAGACGAGCCTGTAATATTCAACTGGCGATATGGCTCCATGATGGGAGTCAGACGATCAAGCGCCTCGGAAAAAGCTACCAGTACACGTATATCGCGGACATCCCGTGAAGTGGTAATATAACGCTCCGTCACCCCCTGCACATACTGCGGAATATTTTCCACCCCCAGCACCCGCAGTCGCTCCACAGCACCTGGCAAATCTCTGTCTGCCTGCCACCCGGTAGCGATCATCACCGTGTATTCGTTTTTGTACTCCTGCGCCAGATCTCTGGCCGGGCTGTTAATATACTCTTTTGGAAACTGCACCCATCCCAGGTACAGACCCACACCCAACCCCAGCAACAGCCCCACCGCCAGCGATACGACAAATCGAATCATGCTGCCCTTTTCATAGCCAATACTTTAATCCAGCCCATACATTATGCGTCAGAAGTAGTCGCAGGGGAAGTCAATTTTGCCTTAAGGCATCTCCACATCAGGCTGGAGGGAGTTAAGAAAAAGGAGAACACCCCACCTAATAAGTTGCCCGGCCGCCTGTAAGATCAAATACAAAGCCTGTCGTGAAACTCGCCTCGTCCGAGACAATCCAGCAGGCCAGCGCTGCCGCTTCATCGACAGTACCCAGCCGTTTCATGGGGATGCGCTCGGTCATATAACGAAACTGCTCTGGTGAGGTGTCGTCATTCATCGGTGTGCGGATCACTGCCGGAGCCAGCCCGTTGACCGTAATGCCGCTCTCAGCATATTCCTTACCGATCCCCTTCACCAGCCCGATCACCCCGGCTTTCGACGAGGTATAACCGCTCATGCCAGGGTTGCCATCTTTTCCAGCAATCGAGGCCAGCAGCAAAACACGCCCGTAACCATGCTTCTGCATTTCAGAGATCGCATATTTGGTTACATGAAACGAGCCGATCAGGTTCACCTCAAGTACCCGGCGGTAGGCTTCCGCGGGGTAATCCATAATGTTGGTACTGGTCGGACCCACAATGCCGGCGCTGTTGACCAGGATGTCTAACCGCCCATACTGCGCCGCCACCTGCGCAATACTCTGCCGCACCGCACCCTCATCAGCCACATTCACCTCGGCAGTCCCCGCGCCGATCTCTGCCGCCACCTGCTCCAGGCGCACCGGGTTCACATCGAACAGCACGACCTGTCCGCCCTCCGCCGCAATGCGTCGTGCGATAGCCTCACCAATGCCGCTGGCCCCACCTGTGATAATAGCCGTTCTGCCCGCAAATCTATTTGACATCAATTTTTAGTCCGATCACGCTATCGAGATAATCTACAATCTTTGGGCAATCGCCTTCTTGTTTGCGTCTTCCTGCCATAACACAAGGATGGCACGATATTCTTCTTAACTCCACCTATCTGTACAGGCCCAAGTTGACTTTCGGTCTTGAGTTGTATAATATGCACGCTGGTTTTAGAAAGCAAAAAGTCAGGCGTTAAACCTGACTTTTCTGTGCCGGTGGTGGGATTCGAACCCACACGCCCGCAAAGGCAATCGTGTTTGAGACGATCTTGTCTCCCGTTCCAACACACCGGCGTTAACAGCATGTTTTATTCATGTTAATAGCAAACTGTTACCGTTTATCATAGAATCAATCAGTCCAAATGTCAATGGCGAGTGACGAGCAGCAGCTAATTCAGCGGGCGCAGCGGGGCGACCTCAACGCCTTCAATACACTTGTCTTAACTTACCAGGACAGGATATACAGCGCCGCCTATCGCATCATGGGTGAACCGGCCAGCGCGGCAGATGTGACACAGGAAGCGTTCATTGCGGCCTATCGTCGGCTGGAGACTTATCGCGGTGGCAGTTTCCGCGCGTGGCTGCTGCGTATCGTCACCAATACCAGTTATGACGAACTGCGACGTCGCCAGCGCCGCCCGGCTACCTCGCTTGAGGATCTCGCGGCGATAGACACTGACGAGCCACTCATCGCGGATAATAGCCCCTCACCAGAGCAGGCTGTGCAGCAGAATGAGCTGAATGAGGCCATTCAGAACTGCATCAGCAGCCTGGGGGAAGACCAGCGCACGGTGCTGGTCCTAAGTGATGTCCAGGAATTAAGCTATCAGGAAATTGCGGAGATTGTTGGCGTGAATCTGGGCACAGTGAAATCACG
>JBGSXK010000371.1:0-3391 GCA_041751455.1 Anaerolineae bacterium | reverse complement strand
ACCAGCAGCCCGACTACCAGCGTGAGAATACGTGCAAGCAGTTTCAATGTCTGTTCCTTCCATAGATACCGCGCAACGGACATCGCCTGATTGACCTGTCCTGTTATCCGGTGTAGCGTGCTACCACCAGCGTCAGGTCATCAAACAGCGGTGTACCTGCACAGAATACTTCCACATCGTGGACTATATGATCCCGCACCTGAGCAGCACTTTCGTGCGCAACGGATAAAACCAGCCCGGCGAGGCGCGCCTCGCCATAGTAATCACCCTGCGCGTTTTGTGCTTCGGTCAGGCCATCTGTGTAATAAACCAGGATATCCCCCGGCGCGAGGTCAAGCACAGTTTCCCGGACCGGGTTATTTTCGAACCAGCCAATCGCGCGCCCACCGATGGGCAGGAACTCGACCCGGTGTGCTGCGCGGCGGTAAAGCAGGGGTGGATTATGTCCGGCATTGATATTATGGCAGCGGCCATTGTGAAAAAACACACTATGGTAAACCGTGACGAACATACCGTTATGCGCGTCGTCTACGATTAAGTCGTTGGTGGCGCGCAGCGTGTCGGTGGGGGATAGGCCTGCATGGGCATAACTGCGGATAAAACTGCGTGAAACTGCCATGAACAGCGCTGCTGCCGCACCTTTGTCCGAAACATCCGCGATGACGACCCCCAGGCGATCATCCCCCAACCGGAAGGCATCGTAAAAATCTCCGGCCAGCTCACGCGCAGCCTGCCATGTGGCGGCCAGATCGTAACCCGGCATGGCGGGCATCTGTGCGGGCATTAGTGCGCGCTGCATTTCCTGCCCCATCTGCAACTCACGCTCGATACGTCCTTTTTCCACCGCGACCCCATAGAGGCGCGCATTTTCAATCGCAATTCCAGCCTGTCCGGCGACTGCATTTAATAAGTCCCGGTCTGCTTCACTGAAGTTGCCACTGCGCATGGAGGTGTCTACATAGACTACTCCCACCAGACGATCTTTGACCAGCATGGGCGCACAGAGAATGGCGCGCAGGCCGCGCATGATGATACTCTGGCCGGGGATGTAGCGGTCATCAAACATGGCATTGTTGGTCAACAGCGGCGCGCGTTCCTCCACCACCTGGCGTACGATCGTCGTGCTATAGGCATCTTCATTGGCCAGTACATCTCCACTGAGATTACGCGCCACGCGAATCGCTAACTCGCCCGTATACTCATCCGCAATCATTAATACGCCGCGCTCGGCCTTGGTCACCTGCATTACCGAGTCCATGGCCATATTCAGCACCTCGCCAAAATCGAGGCTGGAGTTCATGGCACGGGTGATTTCGTACAGCGTATAAAGATGGTCTGAGCTAAGTTTGTTGATAGCGGCGGGTTCGGCCATGTAAAAGACCTTAGACATTAAACAACTGGCGGTTACATCACTATCATTATAACAGCGGTCGGGGACATTCGCATCACTCGTGCACCGCTGATAATAAGTCGGGCAGCACAGAGATTGACAAACTTGGCGACTCGGGTCGCTTTGTGGTTCAATCTGGTGATTGATTGACTTTACGAGAGGACTGTATGATGAATGATGCCCTTCAGTACGCGCAGCAGCATCAGGCGCGTTTCCAGGCGCAGCTCCATGAGCTGATACGCATCCCCAGCATCAGCACGCTGTCACAGCACAATGAAGATATGCGTCGTGCTGCTGAATGGCTGGTGGCCGACCTTCTCCACAGCGGCTTTGAGCGCGTTGAGGTAATGCCTACGGGTGGGCATCCGGTGGTTTATGGGGAATGGCTGGGCGCAGGGATGGACGCGCCAACTGTGCTGATTTATGGGCATTACGATGTGCAGCCAGCCGCTCTGGAGGATGGTTGGAGCAGCGCGCCCTTTGAACCGTTTATTAAAGAGGATTATATCTATGGACGGGGCGCGGTGGATAACAAAGGCCAGATCGTCGCGCAGCTAAAAGCTGTGGAGGCGCTGCTGGCCAGCCCGAACAAAGCCCCGGTTAACTTCAAATTTCTTATTGAAGGTGAGGAAGAAATCTCATCTGTTCATTTAGCGCAGTTTGTCCGGGATCATGCGGCCATGCTTCAGGCCGATGTATGTGTGATTTCCGATACAGGAATGCGTGATGTGGAAACCCCACAGCTATGTTATTCGCTGCGTGGACTGGTTTATATGGAACTGCATGTCTATGGTCCTTCGGATGATCTGCACAGTGGTACCGGGCATACTATTCATAACCCGGCCCAGGCTCTGGCAGAGATCATTGTCAAACTGCATGAGCCGGATGGTCGCATTGCGGCACCCGGCTTTTATGATGATGTGCAGACTTTAGACCCGGCAGAACGCGCGCTGCTGAACGAGGATGCTCTCACAGAGGCCTACTGGTTGGAGCAGACCGGTGCGCCTATGACCTGGGGTGAACCAGAGTTTACACTGGTGGAGCGCATGGGCATTCGCCCTACGCTGGAAGTGAACGGTATGGTGAGCGGTTTTTATGGTGAAGGCTCAAAAACCGTGATTCCAGCGAAGGCAATGGCGAAGCTGAGCTGCCGCCTCGTGGCGAATCAAAAAGCAGAACGAGTGTATCAGCAGGTGCGTGATTATATTATACAGATCACCCCGCCGGGTGTGCGCAGCGAACTTAAACTGTTGAGCAGTGGTGAAGCCGCTTATACCGATCCGCAGCATCCCTCTATTCA
Organism: Anaerolineae bacterium; assembly: GCA_041751455.1. Classification (GTDB taxonomy): domain Bacteria; phylum Chloroflexota; class Anaerolineae; order Aggregatilineales; family Phototrophicaceae; genus JAIOHN01. The sequence continues at coordinate 701 of JBGSXK010000371.1, read as the reverse complement.
GGCCGCCATTGCCGCCTACGAAAAAGGGTGGGGTAAAAAACCAACCTTATACCGTGGCGGCGGTACGATCCCGATTGTGGCGGATATTCAGCAGATACTCGGCTTGCCTGTGGTGCTGCTGGGGCTGGGCGTGGGGGATGGCGTACACGGGCCGGATGAACGTTATCACCTGGAAGCCTTCCGTCGGGGTATTGATACCGCTATTTACTTCTATGACGAGATTGCCCACAGCCACCAGCACACTGCCAACGGCGCTTAGCGATTGACCCACAGGCTCTTAAATTGCAGCCATTCCAGATCATCGGTGGTCCACCCGGCATAAATGGCGAGTCCCTGCACATAGGTGGCGGCTTCGCCTGCCTGGGCTAAACCGAGTTTGACACCCTCAACGGCGGCGGCCACGTTCTCAATGGCTGGATCGTGGCCCGGCGGTTCCGCCTCATAAGTCGGGATGCCGATCAGGAGTTGGGTGCCTGCGCCCAGTTCGCTGACGGCTTCAGTAAACGCAGTCACCTGATAGGCCATCCAGGCGCTGTAATCCTCTGGTACGAAGTTTGACGCAGTGTTGAGGCCGCTGTTATAGGCCATAACCGCCATCTGATCAGTGAGCAGTGCGACACTTTGTTTATATTGTTTTTCCCATATGGTGCCGGGGGCAATGAGCGGCGGTAGTGGGATATCCACATCCAGCGGACTCCAAT
>JBGSXK010000370.1:0-3489 GCA_041751455.1 Anaerolineae bacterium | reverse complement strand
ATACCTGTTGATTTCAGGTACTCCTCGGCACGCTTAGCCACACCACGCGGATCCCGGCCATAGGGCTGGCGCTCGATGGGGTCATACACATCGCATACAAATGCCAGTGTCTTTTTGGCGAAGAAAGGATCGATCACGGCGGTGTTTAAATCCGCGAACAGGATCAGGTCAGATTGGTCAATGCTCTGGAAACCGCGTACGCTCGATCCATCAAAGCCGAAACCATCCTCGAACAGCCCTTCATCCACACTTACAAGCGGAAGGCTGAAGTGCTGTACCATGCCGCGAATATCAGTGAAACGGATGTCCAGTTCCTGTACACCACTCTCACGCGCCCATTTCAAAATTGCAGAAGGCGACTCTTTGGCTTCTGCTGGTGGAACCAACGTTGACATAGAGCAACTCCATTTGGTTAAACTGGCTAAATTCCGATGAAAGGCGATATTATAAAAAGAACATTGTGAAATTAATCCCGTAAAAATCACCAAAAACATTCACGATTCATTGTCTGTTTCATACAATCAATTTCAGGCATATGTCAGAATAGACATACAAGACTGTCAAATTGCACAAAACTTTAGCGTCTTAGAGACAAGATTTGTTTAAGAGGTTTCTGCCGGAAAGCGGATACAGAACGTCGTACCGGTATCTGGCTGGCTGCTGACCTCGATGCTGGCTGTGTGCATCTCGGCAATTTTTTTAACAATCGCCAGCCCCAGACCAGTCCCCTTGCTCTGGGACATCCTGGCGTTTGAGGTGCGAAAGAAACGCTCGAAGATATGTGGCATGGCATCAGGCTCAATACCTATCCCGCTGTCTATCACCTCCAGGCTGATCCGCCTGTCCGCCACATACGTCCTGATGCATATCTGACCGCCATCAGGGGTGTAGTTGACAGCGTTTTCAATCAGATTGAGCAGCAGGCGGTGAAGCTGTTCCTGGTCGCCCCTGACCGGAGGCAGGTTGGGCTGCTCATCGAGTTGGCAGGCAAGCTGCTTGCTTTCCATCTGCGGGTGCAGCAAATCAACGACCCCCTCCACCAGCCGATTCAGGTCAAGCGCCTGAAAATCATAGAGAGGCAGATGTTCCAACCGCGAGATCGTCAGCATATCCTGGATGTACTTGTCCATCAGTATAATCTGCTCGCGGATGTGCATGGCCTTTTCCCTACTCTGCTCCGCTGTCTGCGCGCGTTCCAGCAGGTAAAGACTGGTGGTCATAATGGTGAGCGGGGTCTTAAGATCATGCGATACCGTGCCGAAGAACTCAGTAAGGAAGCTATTGCGCTCATGGGCGGTTGCCAGTTCACGCTTGCGCTGTTCTGCCTCTCGTTTCTCCGTTAGGTCAGTTGTCAGCACCAGTACCTGAGACGTGTTGTTACCGCCCAGGTCGGGCAGCGGCATTACATGGCGCAGATAATACATCTCGCGTTCGGTGGGCAGTTTCACCTCGCCTTCGCTGATGGTGCCATTGCCCTTTGCCATTACCTGCTCATGGATCCGGATCGCATATTCTGCATCTTCCGGCGCAAGCAGGTCGCGCATGTTCCGCCCCTGAAGCGTTTCCGGTGTGCCGCCCAGCGTTTTCGCCGCCGCTTTGTTCATCAAGATAATCTCGCCATCCTGACCGTATACCGAAGCCATGATCGGGATGTTTTCAAAAAGCAGGCGGTAGCGTGCCTCGCTAACGCGCAGGCTGGCCTCCGTGCGCTGACGTTCAGCAATCTCGGTTTCCAGCGCACGGTTGCGTTCCATTAGTATTATCTCGTGTTCCCTCACCCGTCCGAAGCTGGTACGGATGACGCGCGAGGCTGCAAAAAGCAGAATGCCCGCTGCGCCAAAGAGTGCAATTTGCTGGAAGAGCCGATCTGCCAGATACAGCGGAGTCGTCCGCAGCGGCAGCATACCCCATGTTTCGCCCGCCGCGAGAATCACCACTGCCAGGACGCTTAATCCGGTGAAGACCATGACCGCACGGTTGGCAAACAGCACCGCCGAGAAAATGATGACGATGGCATAACTGCTGATGCCGGCGTTGCGAACGCCGTTGATACTGAAAGAGGCCATTGTAATCACCAGCCACAACCCGCTCAGAAAAATGAGACTGGCGAGACGCAAATGCCCCGTGTGCAGCAGCCCGTAGCAGAACACAAACACCGCCAACACCCCCGGGATGAAGACAAGCTGTGCTGGAGAAGACGCGAAAAAGACAAACGTCATCGTGGTGATTAGCAGAAGCAGGAGGGTATAGTGCAGGACACGTGCAGCAAAAGTTTCGTAGGGGTTGTTCAGATGAGGCACTGCCAGCCACTTGTGCATTATCGGTTGAATCCGGTAAGCTGCCTGATTTTTATCCATTATAACGAAATTTAACAAACTACTGTAGAGACCTGACAAGCACATTTTGCGTTCTCATGCTACACTACCTCTTGAGGAATCAATATCTAATTTTCTTCGGACTGTAAAACAGAAAAGCGACCTGGAAAGTATATGTCTCGCCTACCCGCTATCTGCCTGCGTGTGCATATGTATTTGCGCATTCTGGCAGGGTAGCATTTAATTAAGGTTATCGGCTTTTGGGCAACACCCAGCCCGGCTTTTTACGGAAAAGGAGTTTCTATGCGTCGTATCATTCATATCGCGCTTGTGCTGGCGCTGCTGCTGCCCTCTGGTCTGCTGGCGCTGGCACAGGATCCAAGCCCGACCCCAGAACAACCAGAGGCCGCGCCGCCAGTGGAACAGGCTGAGGCACAGTTCACCCCCGCCGCGCCCGCTGATGCGATGGGACAGGGTGGCGGCATCGCCCAGCCCACGCCTGGGTTCCCACAGGCACCAGGTGGCTTCCAGGCACAACCTCCTGCTGGTGGCCTCTATCAGGAAGGGTATGGCTTTGGGGGGTATTACCCGCCCGGCGGTTATAACCCCAACCTCCAGTATCCCGGTTATATCCAGCATTATGTACGTTATGGCGAAAATCTGTTCCGCATCTCGCTGCGCTATGGTGTGCCAATCTCGACGATTGTGGCCGCCAACCCCTTCATCAGGAATATCAACCTGATCTATGCCGGGACGGTGCTGCTGATCCCTGTGGGCGGTTATCCACCACCGGCCACCATCGTGCCGCCTACACCCGGCCCCAACCCCGGCTACACGATTCACGTTGTCCGCCCAGGTGAATGGATTTTCCTGATTGCGCGGCTCTATGGGGTATCGCCTTATGCCATCATCCAGGCTAACTACCTCATTCACCCGAACCTGATTTATCCGGGTCAGCGATTGATCATCCCATTGGGTGGTCCTGGCCCTGGCCCTTACCCGCCGCCGCCCACAGTAGGCCCGCCACCGATCACGGTAACACCGGGCACTCCCCCTCCAGGGGGCGCGTTTGAGCTGGGCGGGCATGTACTCTCTGGTTTTGAGACGAATGTGGCCGACATGCAGAACGCAGGCATGACATGGGCGAAGGCTCAGGTGCGCTGGTCACAGGGGC
>JBGSXK010000369.1:0-2153 GCA_041751455.1 Anaerolineae bacterium | reverse complement strand
AATGCCCGCACCAGCAACCGCATGGGCGACATTATCCCGGCGGAGATCACCATCTTTACCGATGGTTCGTTCCGCTTCGAACTCAAAAGCCCGCCCACCTCTTTCCTGATTAAGAAAGCGGCCGGGCTGGATAGAGGTTCGTCTGTGCCCAACCGCGAAAAAGTGGGCAAGCTGACGCGCAAACAGGTGCAGGAAATCGCGGAAGTAAAGATGAAAGACCTCAACGCGCTCGATATCGACGGCGCGATGAAGCAGATCGAAGGTACTGCCCGCCAGATGGGTGTTACCATCGTCGATTAAACAGTGCGAAGCACCCTTCGCCCTGACAAGTCTCATTACGTTTAGTTGTGGGAGGGCATAAAGCCCGCCAGAACCACAGGGAGAAAATAAAATGGCAGCACGTGGTAAACGTTATCAGGAAGCGGCCAAAAGCTATGACCGCGACCAGGATTACCCCTTGAGCGAGGCGATTAACCTCTCGAAGAAGATGGCAACCGCTAAGTTCGACGAAACCCTTGAAGTCCATATCCGCCTGGGCATTGACCCACGTCACAGCGACCAGCAGGTACGCAGCACCGTGCTGCTGCCCAACGGCCTGGGGCGCACAGTGCGGGTGCTGGTCTTTGCAGAAGGTGAAGACGCGCGCAACGCCCAGGCGGCAGGCGCGGATGTCATCGCCGACGATCAGGTGATTGACCGCATCCAGCGTGAGAACTGGCTGGAATTTGACGCGGCGCTGGCCGTGCCCAGCATGATGTCGAAGGTTGGCCGTGTGGCGCGTATCCTCGGCCCGCGCGGACTGATGCCCAACCCGAAGGCGGGCACTGTCGTCCAGCCTGATGCGCTGGCCGAAGCTGTGAACGAACTGAAGGCCGGACGTGTGGAATTCCGCAACGACAAAACTGGCAATCTGCATGTGCCCATTGGCAAAGCCAGCTTCGATGCCGACAAGCTGCTGGAAAATGCCCAGGCTGTGCTGGAAGCCGTCAGCCGGGTGCGCCCGTCCACAGTCAAAGGGCTGTATATCCGCCGTGTCACCGTCGCACCGACGATGGGGCCGGGGGTGCGTGTGGAACAGTCTGGCTCTTTAATTGTCTGAAGTATCCCGCAGGGGCGCAGTACGCTGCGCCCCGCGTTTGTCTGATGCCCCTCACTTACCTCTCTGGTGACCCGCTTTTAACCACCTGTCAGATTCTTGCTTTTGGCCACAACGCGAAAGGCCGCGCCGAATTGGGTGCATTGGAAACCCGCCTGCACGATCTGTACCCGGCGGCGTTTGCCACCTATGGCAAGCAGTGCCGCAGCGAACGTGTCAGGCCCGGCATGTGGTGGACATGGCGCGAAGCCACACCCGCGCTGGGCTTTATGGTCGTGCGTGAATCGTCAGTCGGGGCGACTCGGCTGCGTTTTGTTGAATCAGTGCTGCTGACTCTGGTGCGCGATCACCAACTGGAAAATATACAGAGTATCGCTTTCGCGCCTGTGGGCACAGGTGAGGAATGGCCGCTGCTCAGGCCCGTGTTCGATTACTGGCTCAGCGCTGTGCCGTTTTCATGCATGGTCTATACACAGTATGTACCCGGCCTCGCCGCCGAACCCCACTAAATTCACGGGTCGGCAGGGAAATAATACAGCACATACTGGCGATCTTCCGGCACATTATACGGGCTGTACTGCGGCGCGGGCAGCGCGCCGAAGCGCCTGCGCAGGGCATCCTTCGAGCCGAAATCCTCCGCCGAAATGAAAAATGCTACATCACCTTCTACCGGCATATTGAGAATCTGGTGATACGTCACCGCGCCAGCATTGCGAATATCCGCATACGGGATGGTGCTTTCCCCCCACCACCAGCGAAAATCCTTATAACGCTCATGCGCCACGAAGTTCTCACCCTGATGATAGATGTAGATTTCTGTTCCCGGCGGCAGGTGCGGCAGCCGGAACATGACATCGACAATATCACGTTCATAAAGCCGGAGCTGAGCGTTGTAGCTGGGCATGAACGGGCCAAAGTAATAGATCACCTGCACCCCCGCCAGCAGCAGCACCACACCTGCCCGCAAACGCAGGCCAGCCTTCCCGTCTGCCTGGGCGCAGGGTTTCAGCGATGAGGTGAACGGCCACAGCAGTGCCCCGCCATAACGAATGCCCAC
>JBGSXK010000368.1:0-6706 GCA_041751455.1 Anaerolineae bacterium | reverse complement strand
TATAAACAGACTTCCGCCGTGCAGTTCCGCGATCTGTTTGCTGATAATCAGCCCCAGCCCAGACCCCTGCTGTTCATACAGCTTACGGTCAAACTGCATATGCGCGCCGATCCGTGAAATCTGCTGCGGAGTCATGCCCCGCCCCTGGTCAGCCACACGCAGGACAAGCTGGTCGTCCTGGGGGAACACCTGGATTTCCACCTTGCTACCCTCATCCGAAAATTTGAAGGCATTATCGACCAGTTCCTCAATCATTTTGCGCAGCAGGTCTTCGCGTATCTGTGCCCGATTGACGGGTTGAATATCGAGTACAAGATCGGCCTCACGGTCTGCATCTTCCGCTTTTTGTTGTGCCTGCACCTCGATAAACGCGGTGATATGCGGGGTGATAGCTTCGCCCAGGGTGGCGAGAAATTCTTCATCTCCACGTGCCAGTTCGATCTGGGCAAAAATGAGATAATTCTCAACCAGATGATAGAGTCTCAAAGCAGCTTTATTGATATGCTCCGACATTTCAAATATACGACGGGCTTCCATTCGGTCATAATCAGACATCAGAATATCGGAAAAACCCAGGATCACCGTGAGAGGGGTACGCAGTTCATGTGGCATGGAGAGGATAATAGCGTGGCTGACTTCACTGCGCCCACGTCGAATAATCTCATCATGCTTTGCAAGGCGAATCTTAATGGTTGACAGCAGGTCCTCAACATTAAAGGGTTTGGTGAGGAAGTCATCCGCTCCTTCGTTCATACCACGCTTGCGATCCTGCTTATCAGTGCGCGCGGTGAGAAAGACAAAAGGAATGGTCTGCGTTTCGAAGCTCTTGCGCAGCTCTTCCAGAACCTGATATCCATTGAGTTCCGGCATCATAATATCGCAGATAATGAGATCAGGGAGAGAAGCACGCGCCTCACGTACCCCTTCCGCACCATTCTCGGCCTCAATCACATCGAAGCCTTCAAAAGTGAGCATCTCTACAATATCCTTGCGCAGTGAATGCTCATCTTCGACCACTAGAATTTTCCGTTTATCCCTGTTCATAGCTGATTGCCCCAGAGATTGAATCTGACAAAATAATAAAGGATGATCTCTATTGTAACCTGATTCAGGAGAGAAGAGATAAACGGCCGTGATTCGTGAGCGGCGTGTCACGTACAATAGCCTGACTAAAGCATTTGCGTGGCAACCAGTAGAAGAATGACCAACCCGGCAGCAATCCGATAATATCCAAAGACCACAAATGTATTGTTGGACACATAACGCAGCAACCAGTCGATGGATAACCAGGCGATAACCGCCGAAACCACCATACCAAGCAGCAGCATCAGCAGTTCGTCGCTGGTGATGTCATTCAGGCTGGTCAGCAGTTCGACCAGAGTCGCGCCGCCGAGGGTGGGGATTGCCAGGTAAAACGAAAATTGGGTCGCGGCTTTACGGTTAAGGCCGGCCTGCATTCCGCCGACAATCGACGCGCCGGAGCGCGAAATACCTGGAATGAGTGCGATGGTTTGTGCAATACCAATAAGGGCCGCCTGACGCAGTGTGATTTTGGTCACTTCCTCAGTGGTGACTTCTTCCGAAGGTGAGGGGCGCAGTTCGATCAGCAGGAAGATCACCCCACCCAGAATCAGCGAAATTGCCACTACAGAAGGCGTGAATAGCACTTCTTTGATCCAGTTTCGCAGCACGAAGCCAAGCAGGGCTGCGGGAATCACTGCGATGATAATGCCCAGCCAGAAAATCTGAGTATCGCGGTCTACGGGCAGCGTGCGCACCTGCTGCAACAAATCACGGCGGTAGTAAAAAATCACAGCCAGCACCGCGCCAAGCTGAATGAAGATTTCAAATGTACCGTTCAGGCTGTTCTGAAAATCGAGCAGGGCGGCAGCGACGATCAAATGGCCGGTAGAGGAAATGGGCAAAAACTCGGTCAGCCCATCGACAATGCCCAGGATAATAACTTTAATCCATTCGCTCAAGATTGATGCCCTTTGTACACCGTCCCACCCGCTAACCCCCACAAGATACGGACTTCCACTTGCAGCGTCCTAACACTCAGGTCTCTTGCTATCGGTGAAGGCTTCAAACCTGTTGGTATCCCTCGCCACAGCGAAACATACAGGCGAAACGGTAGACAATTACCTGGTCTTTTGTACACCTGTGACAATCTGTACAGACCTGCTAAACTGGCAAAATACGGGAATTGAAGAGTAAGGCCGCTGTGTCCACATATATTCAACTTTTGCGCAATAATCCAGGGTTTTCACTTTTATGGTCAGCACAGGTCATCAGCTTATTAGGAGACTGGTTCAGCACGATCGTACTGTCGGTGCTGGTGGTGCAGTACAGCCCTGAGAATGCCGGGCTGGCAGTCAGCGGGCTGCTGCTAGCGCGTTTCATTCCACCGATGCTGATTAGCCCGATGGCGGGGGTTCTGGTAGACCGCTTTGACCGCAAGTGGTTGATGGTGATGAGCAATGCACTGCGTGCAGGGGTGGTGCTGCTGTTCCTGCTGACGCTGGATAACCCGGATCGCTTATGGCTGATTTATTTGCTGTCGGTAATGCAGTTTATCCTGTCTTCGGTGTTTGAACCGGGACAGTCTGCCATCATTCCCAGCCTTGTGCCTGCCGAATCGCTGATCCACGCTAACACCCTGGCGAGCATTACCTGGTCAGTGATGCTGGCATTGGGTGCGGTGATTGGTGGGCTGGTAGGGGCGATCCTGGGCGCGGAGACTGCGCTGGTGATTGACGCATTGACGTTTCTGCTCGCGGCTTTTCTGATCTCACTGATTCGCGATTATAAAATCAAACCCTCGGTCGAAGCTTCCGGCATCACCCAGGACAAGAGCTTTGCCGATGGGCTGCGCTTTTTGCGTAGGACACCGGGAGTCGCCAGCGCACTGATCGTAAAATTCGGCAGCAGCCTGGGAAACGTCGATACACTCATGACGATTTATGCCACACAGCTTTTCGCGTTGAATATTGCGGAGAATGTGGACGGCGCACAGCTTTCGCTGGGGATTATGTACAGTTCTTTCGGCTTCGGCGCGATCATCGGCCCGCTGCTGCTCAACCGTTTTCATGGTGGTACAGTATCCTCGCTGCGGCGCATGATTCTGATCGGCTTTGTCTGGATTGCGCTGGCATGGCTGGTGCTGGGCGCGGCAGAATCGCTGCTGATTGTCTGTCTGGCACTGGTCGTCCGTGCGATGGGTGGCTCGGCCAACTGGACCTACAGCACGGTGATTATTCAAAAGAGCACCCCGGATGCTTACTTAGGGCGGGTTTTCTCAATAGACATGGCCGCTTTTTACCTGGCAACCGTCACCAGTACACTGGTACACGGCAGCCTGATTGATTATGTCGGCGTAGAGAATGCGCGGTTGGTAGCCTTTGGCACAGTGGGGGTTGCCCTGCTGGTGGCAATGGCCTGGAACACGATCATCCGCCGGATGGAGCGGCACAAGCTGCCTGTCACAGCCCCTGCCGCCGCGGACTAATACACCTCAAGCCTTACATGCGCAGCGAAACTGCTATCTGTAGGTGTGAGCGTTTTCGACTCTGGACTGGCATGGCTGAGTATGAAGGCGGCAATCTGCGGTAAGATAAGATAAAGTGCTGGTTGATGTCTTTTTATGAGGGTTCCATGCAAAAACAAAGCAACGCTGCGATAGAGCAGATGCGAGTACGCCTGGCAGAGCTGGGTCGTCTGTTATTTGACCGCCACCTGACGGACGCCTGCGGAGGGAATATGAGCGCGCGGGTGGGTGATCTCATTTGTATCACGCCCAGTCAGGCCGGACAAAAACACCAGTGGCAGCTCCAGCCGGAGGATGTGCTAGTGGCCGATATGGATGGCCATATCCTCGATGGTAAGGGTAAGACCTCCCGCGAGAGTAACGCGCATTTTGGGCTTCACAGGGCTTACGGCGAATATGGGACGGCTGTAATCCACGCCCACCCACGCAACCTGATGGTATTTGTGGCGCTGGCGCAGCCGATGCCGCCTGTGCTGGAAGCCAATATGAAGTATGGCGAGGTGAGATGTATCGAATACGCCCCGGCCACGACTCCCGCACTGGCTGAGAAAATTATTGCGGCGCTGGAAGGTGAAGGTGAACGTATCAGTAATCACGCTGCCGGGGTGATCGCGCCCTGGCATGGGTTATTCCTGATGGGCAAAGACCTGGATGCAGCATTTGACGCGGTGGAGCGCTTCGATACTAATGCTTACTGCTACCTGATGGCGCAGTCCGCATTTGGCAACCACAACCTGAATCAGGTCGCCCAACAGCGGCAAGCACTGGAAAAAGCCTATGCCCACTTTAAAGATGCGCACCGGGAATAACTAACCCATGATTGTCACTGTAGCCGCCAATACTTCAATTGACCATATTCTCTTTATTCCAGAATATAAACCCGATGCGACCATCCGCGCCACCGAGCTTGCCATTAGTGTAGGAGGCAAGGCGATTGATGCATCATGGATACTGGGTGAACTTGGTATCCCGAACCTGTCGTTGGGTTTCGCCGCCGGACATAATGGCGAGGTGGTCAGGCAGCTTTTACACGAAAAAGGAGTCATTACTGATTATATAGAGGTAGAGGGCGAAAGCCGCCGCAATATCGTCATTATTCCCGACCAACGTGACGAGCAGGTAAGTATCACCTACTCAACTCTGGTCGTGCGGCCAGCACATTTGGATGCTCTGCGTGAGCGTTATATCCAGGCACTGGATGAAAAGCCGTCGTGTTTGGTGATCGGCGGGACACTACCAGGTGGTATGCAACCGGAGTTTTACACCGAATTCCTGGGATACGCCAGGGAGCGTACTATTCCGATTATCTTCGATGGCAGCGAGCCGTATCTGAGCGCGGGATTGGCTGCATGTCCGACTTATGTCAAGCCGAACCGGGACGAAATCTCGCAGTTCATGGGCAGAGAGATCACCCGAATAGATGAGGCATATCATGCCGGGCGCAAGATTTACGAGCGTTATGGCACCAGCCCGATTATTACACTAGGGGCCGAAGGGGCTTTGGCGGTACTGCCTGACCGTGCCTATTGGATTCCCCCCATTAAAGTCCCTGTCAGCAATGTAGCCGGGGCGGGTGATGCGGTGCTGGCTGGGCTGGCGGCCTCCATCGAGCGCGGCCAGCCGATTGAGGAAGGGTTGCGATTGGGTTTTGCGGCGGCGGCTGCAACGGTCATGATGCCCGGCACAGCGGAATGCCGCCGGGAAGACATTGAGCGCTTACGGCAGCAGGTAGAGTTAATCCCATATGAAAATCAGTAGGCATCTGAACCAGAATTTTAAGCAGTTAGAAAAACGGGTATAACGCCCACCAGGTGATACCTGACTGTGCAACAAGGATACTCTTATTGAAAGCTGATACATCTTCTCATTACCCACTGGCCTATATGGCGGTAATATGGGCTTTTGTCTTTGCGGCGCTTAGTGCTTACTGGGGGTCAGGCGGCACTGTCGGCCTCGACACCCTGGGAGATGGCATACTTGAAATGGCGCTGGCGGGCGATTCTGAGCTTATGTTCATCAACTGGATAAGTGTGGTTGGGAAAATTATTATCGGCCTTCTTGTCCTGGGTCTGATGCACCAGCGGGGTGCAAAACGCCTGCGTCGCTTGATGCTCATTGGTGTGTGGGCAACTGGAATTCTGCTGGTCCTTTATGGTGGAGCGAATCTGGTACAACATATCCTGATGGCTGTGGGAAATATCCCAATAGCAGGATTATTAGGATCGCAGGAGACAGTACGCTGGCACATTTTTCTTTGGGATCCATGGTGGTTAATGGGTGGGATTCTGTTCCTTCTCACAGCATGGTATTTCTCAAAACAACCCAATCAGCCTGATTGAGGATATTCTTCTCAGACATGCTTCAAACTTCATGGGAGCAAGCAGGGATGAACTTTGAATTTGCCACAGCGACCCGAATCATCTTCGGCGCAGGGAAACTACACGAGGTGGGTGCAATTGCGGCTGAGATGGGCGAACGCGCGCTGGTCGTGCTGCCGGGGACAGCCAGCCGTGCCCAACCGCTGCTGGATGTGCTGGACGCGAGGCTGGCCTATACCACCTTCAGTGTGAGCATTGAACCCACTATTGAGCTGGTGCAGGCAGGCGTGGCACAGGCACGCGCAGCGGACTGTGAGCTTATCATCAGCTTTGGCGGGGGCAGCGTAATTGATGCGGGCAAGGCCATTGCTGCGCTGGCTGCCAACCCAGGCGATCCACTCGACTACCTGGAAGTAATCGGCCGGGGGCAGACACTGAAATCCCCGTCACTGCCCTTTATCGCCATCCCCACCACTGCCGGGACAGGTGCAGAAGTGACGCGCAACGCGGTGCTGGCCTCGCCTGAGCATCAGATCAAGGTCAGCCTGCGCAGCCCGTTGATGCTGCCGCGGGTGGCGCTGGTAGACCCTGAACTGACGTATGCGCTGCCACCGCATGTTACAGCCTATACGGGCATGGATGCGCTGACGCAGGTCTTAGAACCGTTTGTCTCCCATAAGGCCAATCCCCTTACTGACGGTCTGTGTCGTGAGGGGCTGCGGCGGGTGGCGAGATCACTGCAAAAAGTGTATGAAAATGAGGACAATACTGCTGCCCGTGCGGATATGGCCGCTACCAGTTTGTTTGGAGGACTGGCACTGTCGAACGCGGCTTTAGGGGC
>JBGSXK010000367.1:0-5461 GCA_041751455.1 Anaerolineae bacterium | reverse complement strand
CTATGCCAAGGATAGCCAGAGCCGCTTCATTATCTGTAACCTGAATACAGCAATTTCCTGTGGAGTCGCCCATGCAGAAGATACGATCGGAAAAACTGATTTCGATTTTTTTCCTGCGGAGCAAGCTACAGGATTTTTTAGGGACGAGCAAGTGGTTATACAAACGGGACATCCTCTACTCCATCGGGAAGAGTGTGTCACCAACCAGGCTACCGGTGAGGTAAAGTGGCTTGACACGATCAAAACACCACTCCAGGATAGCAGTGGGCAGATTATCGGAGTTGTTGGGATTGGGCGTGACATCACCGAACGTAAGCGAGAGCAGGCAGTTCTCCAGAAAACAGAAGCTGAACTCAGTGCACTTTATAACGCGACCCGTCATCTTTTCCAGGCTGATAATCTCTTGAGTCTGGGGGAACAGATTGTACAGGCCGTGCTCCAGGAATTTGGGCAGATGGACTGTGGCATCCTGCTGATTGACCCCTCACATCATTATCTCAACCGTCTGGTTCGTGCCGGGGACTATCCTGTGCTTACGGATACACCGCTCTCCTTGTCGGGTCAGGGGTTAGTGCCGGAAGCCATTCGCACCGGTCAGGTGGTTTATGCACCGGATACGCAGCATGATTCACGCTACATGGCAAACGTAAAACAGACCCGCTCCGAACTCGTGATTCCTTTAACCACTGCCAATGGGGTGATTGGCGTATTTGACTTGCAAAGCCCCCACCGCGACGGCTTTAGCGAACATGACCAGCGGTTGCTGGGCGCTTATGCCGAACGCGCAGCCGCCGCCATTGAATCGAAGCAATTGTATGCCGAAGTCCAGCAGCGAGCCGCCGAACTGGAATGGCGTGTGCTGCAACGTACCGCAGAATTGCAGCAGAGCCAGCAAAAGTTACAGGCGATTATGGATAATACGCAGGCGGTCATCTTCGTCAAGGATGTGAACCACCGCTTTATGATGGTCAATCGCCAGTTCGAAAAGCTGTTTCATGTGCGTCAGGAGCAAATTGTAGGCCAGACAGACGAAGACATTTTCCCGCCTGAAGATGCCAAAATCTTCCGCGATAACGATCAGGTAATTATCACCACAGGAAAACCGCTTCAATTTGAAGAAGCTGTCCTCCAGGATGATGGTCTGCACACCTACATCGCTTACAAGGTTCCTCTGATGGATAGCGATGGTCAGATCTACGCCATTTGCGGTATTGCTACCGACATCACCAATCTCAAACAGATGGAATTGCATCTGCTGGAGTCGCTGGAGAAGGAACGCGAACTGCATGAACTGAAATCACAATTTGTAATGATGGCCTCACATGAGTTTCGCACCCCGTTGACCATCATTCAATCCTCTCACGAATTACTCTTTCGCTATATCGAGCGAATGGATAAGCCCCAGCGTCAAAAACACTTTGACGAGGTGCGGAAGCAGATCGCCCACATGACGGGTATGCTCGATGATGTGCTGCTGATTGGTCGTTTAGATGCTGGTATAGCCGAAAGCCAGCCGGAAACTGTGAGTCTACCTGATTTTATCGCCGAAGTCGTACAGAACTTCCAGCACATCTCTGCGAATCGCCAGATCGATTATGAGAGTGATCGCTATCCACTGCGCATCACAGGCAGCATCAACCTCATTCGCAAAATTCTCAGTAATCTACTCAGTAACGCCATAAAATACTCTGATGACCAGAGTTGTGTGACTGTATCCCTTCACCGCGCTGGGCGTATGGCGGAAATCCGTGTTCGTGACGAGGGGATGGGCATACCCGAAGCGGATTATGATCGGGTCTATGAACCCTTTCACCGAGCATCAAATGCGGGGACGATTCACGGTGTCGGGCTGGGACTGGCGATTGTGAAGCGGGCCATTGAATTGATGGGTGGAACGATCACATTTGAAAGTGAACTGGGGATAGGCACAACCTTTATCATCCAACTGCCTATCGACCAGAATGGTGGGGACAATGCTGAATACGTAGTAGAAACAGGCGCTACAGCAGTGTACGGTTAGTAACTATATCTCAAAAATTACTGTCAGCGGAGGAATAGCAACATTTGCAGGCAGGTCAAGTACCGTTTACTGCTGTCACCCCCCCCAGAAAGAGTCCAAAGCCGATCCAGGCTGAGGGTGGCACTCGTAACCAGGTTACGCTTTTAGCCGCTCACCGCGCAACTGAAATTTAACGAGATGTCCCTGGTGGAATTGTCCCGATAAAATGGAGTGAGGGGTGTCTCCGAGTACAATCGAAAATCTGATATAGGAGACGGAACATGCAAGCCAAGCGACACTATAGTGACGAGTCAAGAAAGAAGCGTGATCCGACTGCTGGATGCCGCCCGACGGTTGATGCAGACGATCACCTGGTAGCATCAGGGGGAAATGGTGTATGGGGTTTTCGGATAACAGGGGCTTATCTGAAGTGGGAGGCAGAGGCGGCGGGTGTTTTTGGTATTGGCTTGTTCGTCCGATCAGCCACCCCGCCGGAGACACCTTCACACTCCATTAAATCGGGGCAATTCGAGTCTCGCATGGTAACTTTATATGGAGCGATCACTTAGCGCTGGCTTACCGCGAGGCGCTGGGCACACGGCTACTTACAGCACGAGTTCGGGGGTTTACATCTGATTTTGCCGTGAGGAATTTGCCGGGGACTGCGGGCAATTTTCACCCCGCCCATCTAGGCACCGCAGGATAACCGTAGGCCATCATGGGCTTTTGGTTAACTTCATAATGCTGTTTATCATCTGTTCCAGTGACCAAGGCTTGGGGACATACTGGCATTGCAGCAACCTGAGCAGGTCTTGATTAGGCTGCATGTAGGCAGAAGTTAAAATGATCGGGCTGGTGCAGTGGTAATCCCGAATTTTCTTGGCAACCTGTAACCCGCTCAAACTGCCAATCACACGGATGTCCAGGATGAACAGGTCAATCACATCTTTGTGCTGAAGCGTGTGGGGCAGCACCTCATCGCCTCTCACGAACTGATACAGCTTCACCTGGGGGATGGTGACATCAATGGCAAGTTTAAGAATCTCCTGCTGTGGTCGCTCGTCTTCCAGATGAACAATGTGCATAATGCCCAGTCCTCAAATAAACGCGTAATAAACTGGATACCACCAATCTCATGATCCCCTGAAACCGGGTGTTCGTCATTTAAGATCAGTCAAATTATTTATGAATATTACGAATGCGCTTTGTCGGTGGCTGTATGTTAATGCTTGCAAAAAAGTTTTACTGATAATATGGAAAGAGCGTATTCTCATCCGTTGGACCAATTGAGCGCATGTCAGCGCCTATTGCAAAACTATGTATTCCAGCCCTAAAAGACAGCAGCGGCAGCACTTACCGCAGCCTGTAAAGGCCAGCAGGTCTGGATGGCGCTTATTTTATCCCAGCATCAACACCCGTATCACAGCCCCGTTCCTGCTGCTCACGATCGTGGTGGCGGGGATTGGGGTGTTGATCGTCACCCGTCTTGTGGCAGGCAGCATCCAGGAGCGCTTCAGCAACCAACTCGTGAGCAGCGCTAATGCTGCCACTAACAGTATTGTGGAAATTGAGCGTCAGCAGCTTGCCACACTGCGGCTGATGGTGTTTACCGAAGGCGTTGCCGAGGCGCTGCTGGCTGGTGATACTCTTAGCCTGGATACACGCCTGCGCCCTATAGCGGCCAACGCAGGTGTGGATGAAGTCATCGTCTTTGACGCAGCCGGGCGCGGTATCTTTTATCTCAGCCACCTTAAGGATACTGCGACAGCCAGTTATGCGCAATTTCCCGCGCCAGATCTACAAGGCTGGACGGGGATACGGCGTGTGGTCGGCCTGGAGGCGGATAGTCTGGGCGATAAGTTTGTGGATTTAATCAGCACCCCGGACGATCACATTTTGTATGTGAGCGCGCCGGCCATCAATCAAGAAGGCACAGTCATCGGTGGAATCAGTGTGGGAGTGGCGACCAGCCGCCTGGCAAATCAGATCAGCCAGCAGTCGCTCTCTGCGGTGACACTCTACAATGAGGACGGCGTTGTGGCAGGCACCACCCTGCTTCTGTACCTGCAAGATCTGCAACTGACCCCAGCACAGGTGGATGACCTTTTACAAACTGTGCAAAACGCTGCCCCCATTGAGGATTTGGTGCTTGATAACACGCCCTATCAGGTACTCTACGCACCGCTGCTGGTGCGCAGCCAGCCGTTGGGGCTGCTGGCGGTGGCGCTCCCCAGTAATTTTATCGTGGAGCGCAGCAGCACCAGCCGTGACATCTTCGGCGTTCTGTTCTCGTTTCTCTTCGTCATGGTCGGCACACTCGGCTTTCTGACGGCGCGTTCTATTACCCACCCGGTGGAAAGGCTAGTGGATACCACCCGCGCCATTCGCGCCGGGGACTTAAGCAAGCGGGTCGGCCTGCGCACCCCCGATGAACTGGGTGAACTGAGCGTGTCGTTTGACCACATGACGCACCAGCTTCTCCAGCGCAACGAAAAGATTAACCAGTTGTACCTGCTCCAGATCAAAGAAACGACGCGCCTGGATGCCATCCTCGCCAGCATCAGCGACGCGGTGATCGTCCAGAACCCCGCCGGGAAAATTATCCTTAAGAACACTACCGCCGAAGTCCTGATTAAATCCATTCACCACAGCCCGGAAGCGCGCCATGAGTTTATCCGCATCCGCCGCCATCCGGCGCGGCTTGCCTTGCCGATCACCATTAAACTTGATGAGGAATTTTTTAGCGTACTGGCAACCATGGTGCAGATGCCCACTGGCGACCTGCTGGGTTATGTGATTGTCTTCCGCAATATCACCGCCCTGGTGCAGGCCGAGCAGCTTAAAGACGAGATCATGCTGCAAATGTCGCACGAACTGCGTACCCCCTTAACCGCTGCCAAGGGCTATATGGATCTGTTGAAGATGGTCGAGGCGCAGCATCTCTCTGCCCAGGCCAACGCCTTTGTCGAGAACACGCTTCACAGCCTCTCCACCCTGGAGCGCATGATTAACCAGGTGATTGATGTGAACGCGATGCTTTCTAACCAGTTCTGGTTACAGATAGAAGGCTTTAACCTGTCGGTTCTGCTGATGCATCATTTTGAAGCCTGGAAGCCAGTGATGAGCAGCCGCGGCCTGACGCTGACGCTGGTGCTGCCGGACGCGACGTTGTGGATTGAAGGCGACTGCCAGCGGTTGGGGCAGGTGCTGGATCATCTGCTGCGTAATGCCTACAGCTATACCCTGCCCGACGGGATGGTCGAGGTCGGCCTGGAAAAACAGGAGGAGCGGGTGGTCATTACGGTTGTGGACAGCGGCGTAGGGATTGGCGAAGATGAACTGGACAAGGTATTCGAGAGGATGTACCGGGGGCGCTCGGCAGATGCCGGCCCCACCGACGCGCGCGGTCTGGGGCTAGGCCTGTACATTTCTAAACAGATTGTGGAAGCCCATCATGGTACG
>JBGSXK010000366.1:0-5544 GCA_041751455.1 Anaerolineae bacterium | reverse complement strand
TTGGCTGTGTGTGACATCCCAGTTGATGAAGATGGGGGCCTGACGCAGGGCTTGCAAAGCCTCACGCTGGGGCGCTGGAAGCCCTGCCCGCAGCTCCTCCTGGTCAGCCCGTGAGGCTCTTACCAGTACGAGATCAAGTTCTGCCGGGTCTCCAATACCTTTCAAAATAGCCTTAACCTGTTTGTAGACCAACGCCGGGGCTGCCGGGGCAGAAGGGTCAATTAATTTGAGCAGATAGTAGCGTCGCTGGTAAATGACACCAATATGCAGGTCTTTTTTGTTAAGGGCGACACGTTTCTCTGCATACTCTGTGGGGTCTAGATAGGTATGGATTGAAAGCTGTCTCTGGTAAGCCTGAAGGTGCTGGCGGCGCTGCTGCTGGTGGTGAAGATCGTTCCAGTAAGACAGGAAATTCTGCTGCTGTTGTGAGCTGACGAGATTGAGTTGTGCATTGCAGAATGCCTCGAACCGCTGCCGCCGATAAGCGGCCAGACCTGGCTCATGCTGCCCTGCGGGCAGGCTGTAAGGTGTTAAGGATTGCCAGGTGCGATGAAGATTGCTCAGCCCAGTTTTTTCCTGCATGGCGGTGAGGCGTACCTGTTCTTCCCATAAATCGGCCAGCAGGTGTTCATAATCACGCAGCAGCCACATGCCAGCGAGTAACCAGGTGGTCAGCATTTCGGCCTCGTTGGCGGCAGGTTTCAAAGCTGCCAACGCTTGATGAAAACCAAGTGTTTCACTTTGATGTCGGGCGGTATCTTCTCGAAGGCCAAATTCTACATAAAATTGCCATACACCTTCACTGAGGCCATCGCGTCCGGCCAGCCTGAGAAGCATATTGTAGCCAGCAAGCACAGAGGCCGGGCCAGCGTACATCATGCCATAAAATGTGTTCTTTTGGAGAATGGACAGCCCTTTAAATAGTGAGTTAATATGCATCCGGCTTTCGAGGGGTGCAATTTCACGCTCTTTGGCGCTTATAATGCCGCTCATTACAAAATTAATGACATTGCCTGCGGGAAGAACCTGCGCGATAAGCTCAATAAGCTCTTCGCGCTCTGGTACTGAAATATGCGATGCGCTCTCGTTGCTATCCCATGTTTCGGCCATCAGCCGCCGGAGATTATTGGCTGTTAGTTCTGTGGCATGGATCACTTCTTGTTGGTGATGGGTATTGGTCATAAAGTCGCTGGCATCGCTATCGGGCAATGGTATCTATTGTCCGGTGGACTGCACGAAAATGAAAGTCCAAGTAACGAATTTTAAAATGTGTTTTTTACAAACGTCTATTATAGTGCTTTTTATGTGATAAGGTTCACTAACGAGGTATGCGATCTATGGACAGCCAACGGCTACGGGTAATTATCATAGGAGTTGGTTTTGGGGGGCTTTATGCCGCCAGGGAACTGGCGGGGAAGGCTGTAGACGTACTGCTGGTTGATCGGCAGAATTTCCATACCTTTACCCCACTATTGTATCAGGTTGCCACTTGCGGGCTTGATCCCAGCGAGATTACATATCCGGTGCGCAGTATCTTCTACGATCAGTCCAACATTCGCTTTTTGATGGGTGAAGTGCTTGCAGTTCATCATGAGGTCAAACAGATCACGATAAGGTCACATGGTCAACTGCGTGAAGAAGCGTATGATTACCTGATTGTCGCGGGGGGTAGTGTGACCAACTTTTTTGGCAACTCTTCACTTGAAGAATTTGCCTTTGGGTTAAAAGACCTGACAGATGCAGTGGGTTTACGTAACCATATTCTGAGCCTGTTTGAGAGGGCGTTCTGGACACAGGATGCTGCCGCTAGAGAAGCCATGACGACGATAGTGGTGGTGGGTGGTGGCCCCACTGGGTTGGAAACTGCCGGGGCACTGCATGAACTCTATAATGATGTTCTGCGCAAGGAATACCAGGATTCATCCGGTATAGTGGCCAGGGTGTTTTTGGTGGAAGCGCTAGACCGGCTGCTTATCCCTTACCCAGAAGCGTTACAACAATCCGCGCTTCGGCAGCTCGAAGCTCTGGGGGTGAAAGTCATTTTGAATAACCCCGTGTCAGAAGTCGCAGAGAACCATGTCACACTGAATGATGGCCGGGTCATTCCTACCCATACGCTGATCTGGGCAGCAGGGGTGAAAGCTTCACCGCTGGGAGGAATGCTGGATGTCACGCTGCAAAAAGGTGGACGTGTCCCTGTAAAGCCGACGCTCGAAGTGATGGGACGTGAAGGCATTTATGTGGTGGGAGACATGGCATATCTGGAAGATGAGCAGGGCCAACCCTATCCTATGGTTATCCCGGTAGCAAAGCAGCAGGGTGCGCTGGCCGCAAGAAATATTCTGGCACACTACAGCCGTACCCCACAGCAGAATTTCCGTTATCATGATCGGGGTATTATGGCAACGATTGGCCGCAGCCGGGCTGTCGCCTGGATATTTAACCGTATCCAGCTTACGGGTTTTATTGCTTGGTTGGCCTGGTTAGGGCTGCATCTGTTGTGGTTAATGGGATTCAGGAATCGGCTGAATGTCCTGGTAAATTGGGTATGGAACTATCTTACCTATGATCGCTCTGTGCGGATTATTCTGCAACCGCAGCAGTTACGCCAGCAAAACCTTTCAGAGGCCGAAAAAGATGCTATTTTATAAGCAGTAGAGGGTGGCGCAGCAGAGCAGGTGCCGCCGTCTAACTCTATGTTGCCTGATGAGCAGTGTTGTCGTTACAATAAACAGATATTGATGGAACTCTGCTGAGGTAAACGAACTGCATGAACCCCAATGAGCTGCTAAGAAAACGTGATGCTAAAGTCATACCGCATCTTGAGCAATATGCACCCATATGGATTATCCAGGAGAAAATGATCCCTGAAGATGAAGCGGTACAATTTAATGTGATTTTCCAGCACCACTTGTATGGATGGGTGAATCGTCGTTATCGTTACGATGGCTTTAACGATGTGCTTTACCATAAAGGCCAGAATCTTCTTTCGGAAGAAGAAGCCCTCGTAATCCAGGAGCAGGAACCCTATATAAACGCCTCTCTGGTGGATATTCCTAACTCTTATGGCGGCTAATTCGTCGTTCTGACAGCACTTCTGTAAAAATTACCAGCAGTTGATCGGCAATCTCTGACCATGCATACTGCTGCGCCAGGTCTGCTGCTGCCTGGCGCATTTGCTGTTGTTTTTGGGGGTTTTGCAGTAGTGTGACAATTCGTTTCGCTAAGGCGAGCGGGTCGCGTACAGGGACTAAAAACCCGGTTTCACCATCGCGTACCAGAAAGGCCAACCCTCCGACTTCGGAAGCGATGACAGGTGTCCCCGAAGCCATTGCTTCCAGTGCTACCATGCCAAAAGATTCGTAATCTGAGGGAACAACAACAGCCATCGCCGCTGCATAATAGTAGGGCAGCAGTGATTGATCTTTTGCACCCAGGAACTCTACATAGGGGGATAGGTTTAGCCGTTTTACAAGGTTGCGTAATCGGACTAATTCACTGTCCTCGGAATCCGCAAGATCACCACCGATGATGCTCAGCTTAAGGTTTTCAAGTAACTGCGGATTACACCGCCGCAGGATAGCCAGCGCCTCGAGGATGGTATCAACAGCTTTCAAAGGTTCAATTCGCCCGACGAAAAGCAGCCTATTACTGTTGTCCGCCAAGCCAATCTTTGCCCTAGCATGTTCCTGCGGCATAGGACGGAAGTGATTTAAGTCCACACCGGGCGACGCAATGGAAATTTTGCGACGGTCAGCACGGTAGAGCCACAGCAATTGAGCATGCTCTGCAGGGGTAGCAGCCACGATACGATTTGCCCAATGGGTGATCTCCGTCTCCATGTTGATTCGTGTATCAGGCATCAGAGTTTTATGCCCCCTGAGGATACGGTTTTTCATATGACCGAGCGTATGGTACATATGGACGAAAGGTGTGCCCCATACCTCGTTAAGCTTGTAAGCGACCCACCCGCTCAACCAGTAGTGACTGTAGATGAGATCATAATGTGTACCATAACGTGTACAGTGTGCGATCACCCCTGCTGCAAACTGGGACAGGTGTGGATAAACATCATCAGGGCTAAGAGGCTGAATACCGCCTGCTGTGATATGAATTACGCGTACATTGTCACCTAATGAATAATCAATATCCGGTAAGTCAGAGGATACCCGTCGCGTGTAAATATCTACGCTAATTCCTCGCCGCCCAAATTCCTGTGCCAGTTTTTGAATGTAAATATTCATCCCACCTGTTTTTTTGCCGCCCATTACGGCAAGTGGGCTGGTATGGACACTGAGCATAGCGAGTCGTTGGAGGGTCATGGGTTTATGCTAGCTCTTTTCCAGGTGTACATTAAGATTGTAGACATGTGTGCTTTGTCCACCCATGTGATATTTGTAAGCCTCGTCGCCCTGTAAGAAATCGAACACAGTATGGCGGGTTTCTATAGCATGACGAATGTTATTTGCCAATAGAATAATGCCAGGGCTGAGATGACCATATTGATCTGGCAGCAGGCCAGAGTTATAGACCAGAATATGCCCCTGGTAATCGAAATTCAGGTAAGCGGCAGCGGGGTTGCCTTCTATAGTCAGGAAATTAAGCTGGAGCCAACCTTTGTTGTGCAAGACTTGAGCAATGCTTTTGAAGAAGGCCACATTCTGAGGGTTCTGGAGGAAAATCTGTTTGTCCGGGTCGCTGGCGGCCATCAAGTCCAGGAAGCGATCAATTTGCTCGTGGATGTTATGCTGCGCACCCACAATGTACCAATCTATTTCCGAATTGACACCTTGAGAACGCCGTAACTTACGCCGAAGCTCGTGCCGCTGTTTTTTGTCCAGCAGGTTAAGATAGGCTTCCCACGTGGTGGGTAACTCAATAACAGGGCAGACATCTTCAAGGCTGATGTCTATCGTAAAGCCATGCGCACGCAACACCGCTGGTAGGTTCTGGTAACTGGTGGAGTCTTCCGCGATATTACAAAATTCCAGTCGGTCAAATTGGTGAGCATTATCCTTTAGAAAACCCACAAAGCAATTTAAAACTGCTTCTACATGCTCCTTGTCAATGATGACATCCAGATAGTCTGTGACTTCTTTACAGCCTATTGTAGAAACAACACGCCCTCGTTCCACATTGTCTCCAATGAACCAGGGCGCTATTCCAAGAAGGCGGTCATTTTCATCTCGACATGTGATTATCCACAGCCTTCCCGGCTCGTAGGCTTCCCACCATGTGGATTTCCACTCCCAGGTGCTAAAAATGCGGTTAGAAGTGCTGCGCTGCACCAGATCATTCCACTCCGACTGGAGTTCATCAAACACATTGAGCTGCGTAGATACTATAAGCCTCAAGGAGCGCTTTTCCTTTTGTTTTAGGAATTACAGAACTGCATACCTTCATTATAAACGGACGTAAGTCCAAGAAACAAATCGGCTATAGCCAATTGGAGGAATGCCAGAGGATTATTGTAAGACGATTACCAAACTCTAATAATAAATTTGTGTATGCAAATTAAAAACCGCCTGTACAGGCGGTTTTTAA
>JBGSXK010000365.1:0-5426 GCA_041751455.1 Anaerolineae bacterium | reverse complement strand
GCGCGAACTGCCGGGATATTTAACGGTCGTGGTCGTGTACACACTCTTTAACGGCCTGCTTCTGTTGCTCAGTCTCCTTCTCAAAGAGCGTAGTCGCGCCAATCTCGTTAATCTGGGGGTCAGCCTTGCGTCACTGCTGTTCACCCTCATCCTGATCGACTTGCTCGCGCCTGCCATGACCAGCACCATCGCCAGTATCCAGCGCCAGGCCGCCATCAATGCCGCCCGTGCCGCCGCCACCAGCCCGCTTGCGCCCGACCAGATCACTACACAGGCCGCTGCATCGCAGACAGTGAGCCTATCACCCCAGACACAGGTGCTGCAACCTGGCGGTGGCCCTGCCTGGGGCGAGCAAACCGGCTGGGGCACCAACACCGATACCATCCTGCGCTACTGGATGGAAGGCGTGTATGATAACCAGATCGAATACAACAGCCAGGGCTTTCGTGGGCCAGAGATCAGTACCGAGAAACCAACTGATGTCTACCGCATCATGCTGGTGGGCGACTCGTTCATTGAAGCACGTGAGGTGGCTTACGAGGACACAGTTTATGCCCGCCTTGCTGCACTTCTGGAAGACACAAGCACCTCAGACGGCAGGCAGATTGAGGTTTTCGGCGTAGGGGCAACCGGTTGGGGCACCTTACAGGCTTATCTCTATTATCATGTCGAAGGTTATCGTTATCAGCCCGATCTTGTCATCCACTTCTTCGTCATCAACGATGTGGCAGACAACCACCCCCGGCAGTTCTACAGGGATCGGGCCATTGATTTCAGCATCGAGGGGAACAGCGTCCAGTTACTCATCAATAACGCCGCGCCGCACACACAGGTTGGCACTACAGGCGAGCGCTGGCTCAATGCGCTGCCTGCTTCCCTTGCGCAAACCCATACTGCCGCCCTGCTGCGCCGCATGATCGCTCCCCCACGTGAGTCTGTAACGCTGGCCGGCAACCTGGGTAACGCTCACCCACAGAATTATATCTTCGTGCGCCAGCCGGAAATTGAAGGCTATCCTGAAGGCTGGCGACGTACCCAGCGGGCCTATGAAATATGGGCACAGGAAGCCCAGGACAACGACGCAAGCCTGATGGTCGTCGCAGTGGATATTTCTGTAGAACGCATCACCGAGATTTCCACCTATTACCCCAATGAGCAGAATAACTGGATATGGGATGTGGATTTACCCTATACCCGCCTGCGGGAAATACTCACGCCGCTGAATGTCGAATTCGTGCTGACCCGCAATTATTACGCTGACTATGCGCAATCCATCAACCAGCGTCCGTTTGAGGCATTGTTCTACACACAGGATGGTCACTGGAACCCTGCCGGACACCGTGTGACAGCCGAGCTGATCGCTCACACGCTGGCAGTACAGGGCATCATCGAACCCTAAAGCCTCTACTCTACTTGCCCGACCCCAGTGTCAGCCCCTGGATAAAATAGCGTTGGAGGAAGATGAACACCACCACCGTCGGCAGTGTCGCCAGCAGCGCACCCGCCGTAATTACAGGCCAGTTGGTCGTGTACTGCCCGCGTAGTGTGGCCAGTCCTGCGGTCACTGGGCGCAGCGAGTCAGACTGTAGCAAAATAATGGCCCACAGGTAGTCATTAAACACCCACGTAAACTGCAAAGTTGCCAGTGCCGCCAGTGAGGGCACTGTCAGCGGCAGCATGATGCGCCAGTATTGCCGAAACTCGCTGCATCCATCCACCCGTGCCGCCTCGAAAATCTCGCTCGGCACAGTGCGCATAAAATTACGCAGCACGAACGTGCAAAATCCCAACTGAAATGCGGTATGGATCAAAATCAGCGCCCAATAGGAATTATAAATACCCAGTGAATTGGTGAGACGGAAGACAGGCAGCAGCAA
This sequence comes from Anaerolineae bacterium, assembly GCA_041751455.1. GTDB lineage: Bacteria > Chloroflexota > Anaerolineae > Aggregatilineales > Phototrophicaceae > JAIOHN01. Next base: position 3,549 of record JBGSXK010000365.1, on the reverse strand, counting down.
AATCTGGAACGGCAGCATCGTCCCGGCCACATACATAAAATAAATCAGCAGATTGCCCCGGAATTTGTAGCGGGCCAGCGCAAAAGCACTGAGCGAAGACAGAAACAACATGCCAACCAGCGCAGGAATGGTAATGATAAAACTGTTGGTAAGATACTGGCTCACCCGCGCCGTAGTCCATGCTTCGGAGTAATTGGTAAAGACCAGTTCGCGCGGGATACTCCAGAACCCGTTGATCGAAATATCATCCATTGTCCGCAGTGAAGTAATTGCCGCCGCGAAGATCGGCAGCAGCCACAAAAGTGCCAGCACCGTCAGAAAGATATATTTAAAGATATTGCCCAGTCGGCGGCGAAATAAATAAGCCTCAAGATCGCCCTGCGTCACCAGGCCAGTATTCGCTACAGTCGCCATAACCTACTCCTAATAATCCAGTTCTTCCTTCAGGCTGCGCCACAGATACCAGGCAATAAAAACGAGCATGATGGCAAACAACATCACAGCGATTGCCGCCCCATAACCCATCTGGTAATTATTGAAGGCTTCGATATACATAAAATTCGCCAGCACCTGGGTGCGCTGGCCACCATTAGTCATAATCGCCACCAGGTCAAAAGCGCGCAGCGAGTCGATGACCGAGATGATGATGACAATCGTCGTGACAGGCGCAAGCAGCGGCAGGATAACCCGGCGGAAAAGCTGGAAACGGGTCGCGCCATCAATCTGCGCCGCTTCGACCAACTGCGGGTCTACATTCTTAAGCCCTGCCAGGTACAGCACCATCACATAACCCACCTGCCGCCATGCTGCGGCGAAGATAATCGCCCAGATCGCCAGATCACGGTCAGCCAGCCATCCGGGAGGGCTTTCCACCCCCACACCGCGCAGAAAGGCATTGATGAGTCCCGCGCGCGGGTTGTAAACCCACGCCCAGATGAGGCCAATCACCGGGCCAGACAGCACCAGCGGCGCGTAAAAGCTGATCTTGTACCAGCGCCCGCCGCGCATCTCTGTATTGAAAACCATCGCCAACCCCAGCCCGATCATCGTCGGCACGGTGATAAACACCAGCAGCCAGCGAATATTGTTGGCAAACGACTCTTGAAAGGTACGATCTCGAAACAGACGCTCATAATTTGCCAGCCCGATAAAAGTCGGGTTCGCACTTACACCATCCCAGTTCGTCATGCTCAGGTACATGGTGTAAAATGTTGGGCCAATGATCCATACCAGATACAAAGCCAGAGGTAGTAACAAAAATAAGTAGGGTGTCCAGTTAATGCGTCCCCGGCTGCGGCGAATTTCGTCCGGCCTGGGGCGGGCTATTGAGGCCATACAGCTCTCCCTTAAATCACTTTTACTTATGCAGATAGATGCACGGCCAGCTTGTGAGCTGACCGTGCGCTTTAGCCTTACCTGACAGACTGTTCCGGCTTATTCCGTCGCTTGCTCTGCCGCCAGACGGATCCGGTCATCTTCCAGTTCCAGCAGCAGATCATCCAGGCTGGAGGGGTCTGACCAGAAGTCCATCATGGCGTTCATGCCCGAGTCCGCCATTTCTGGTGTCGTATCACGATCATAGAACTGCGCCACATAGTCCGCACTCTGGATGAGTTCGATACCCTTCTGGACTGCCGGAGTCGCCCCTGAGATGTCCACGTCGGTACGAGTGGGCAGACGGCCCTGCTCGTTGAAAGCGTTCTGCTGCACTTCCTGCGAACCAAGGTAATTCAGGAAGGTCATAGCGCCTTCAGGATTAGCAGCGTTAGCCGCGATGAAGTACCCATCGGTAGGTGCGTCTTCGCCGATCGGCACGTCAGGATTGATGATCGGGAAGCGGAAGAAATCGAGGTCTTCTTCCAGTTCATCCGGGTACGAGTCGGTAATGAACGCCCCCATCAGGTACATGGCAGCTTCGCCCTGTACCATAATGTCCAGTGCTTCGTTCCAGTCATAGGCCGCCGCATCCGGGATGAAGCAGTTATGCTCAAACATCTGCCCCCAGGTCTCGAAGGCCGCCTTGACACGGGGGTCTGTATACGATTCCTTGAGCAGCATCAGATCAATATGGAACTGCGGGCCGTTCAGACGCATGTTGATATAATCGAACCAGGCAGCCGCTGGCCAGCGAAACTTCGTGCCAATGCTGAAGGGCGAGATTCCCGCCGCGTTGAAGGTATCACATGCGGCCAGCAGATCGTCCCATGTTTCAATCGGTGCCTCAATACCCACCTGCTCGAACAATGACGGGCGGTAATAAATTGCCCACCAGTAGTACGAGGTAGGCAGGAAGTACTTGCCATCATCGACAGTAGCCAGTGCGCTAAAGCCCGGCGCGTAAACATCTTCCAGGCCTTCGGCTTCCCACATCGAGGAGAAGTCCATAATCAGGTCACGATCAATGAAGAAGCGCGCGCGGTTGCCCGCAAACCATGTCAGCACATCCGGTGCAGGGCTGGCGGTCAGGTAAGCGCGAATCGCCTGCTTAAAGTCCTCATGTGCCACCGTGGAAAGCTCTACAGGCGTATCGGGGTTTTGTTCATTCCACAGGGCCACGATATCTTCGGTGGTCGCACGCGGCACCGGGTCGCTGTTATAGGAGCTGAAGGTAATGACGTTATCCTGGGCGACAGCACTGGAGATCACAGCGATAAACAGCACCAGAACTAAAACCAGATGATGTTTCTTAAAATGCAGCATTTTCATCGTTCTCCTTACAGTAACAGATTACGAAATTTCGGGAATCTTTTAGTTTTACCTTGCTGTGAAACCACCCCCTTTCGGTGAAATAGGTACACACGCCGACGACTGCCGCTCCACTAGTCGGATGGGCATATGGACAGGCGGTGGGTTTTTCTTCTCAAGCACCTCGAACAGCATCCGTGCCGCGCTGCGGCCCAGTTCGGGTGCCTGCTGGTCAATCGTCGTGAGAGATGGGGCAAAAAGCTCGGCAGTCGGGATGTTGTCATAACCTACCACCGTCAGATCATCGGGCACACGCCGCCCCAACAGATGCGCCTGCTGGATTGCGCCCATCGCCATACGATCATTCATACAGATCAAAGCGGTTAAATGAGGGTGTGTCTCTAAAAGCTGCCCGGCACAGGCTGCCCCGCTTGCCAGCGAAAAATCGCCATCGGCCTTTGGTAGCGCGTTAAAGTCCAGCCCCGCCGCTTCGGCAGCATGGCGTATGCCTTTCAACCGCTCCCCAATGGAAAAATGAAACTGCTCTGGAACAGCGATAATCGCAATTTGCCTGTGTCCCAGGCCCAACACATGTTCCATAAGCTGCCGTCCACCCGCGTAATCATCACTGCGCACATAATATTGGGCCTTGTGATACCCCAGCACAACGCCGGGAATATCGCGTTCACGTGCCGCTTCCAGCGCCGAGGCCAGTGGCACATTATCAATCGCCAGCACCCCCTCGATATAACCACTTTGCATCAACTGGCGATAATTTTCATCTGCGCCGTCGGCAGTCAGGTGAGGGGTACTGAGCAGCAGGTTATAGCCGCGCTGCGAACACTCCGCCTCCACCCCCTGAAT
>JBGSXK010000364.1:0-2162 GCA_041751455.1 Anaerolineae bacterium | reverse complement strand
ATGAGCCAGCCGCATACTGCCGTGTGGGTTACGATTGACCGTGATCCCCAGTGTCTGGTCTGTGGCGACCGGCTGCGCAATCGCGCGGCCTTGACTGCCGAACCAGAAAACGATAGGCTGTCCTTAGATGAATTAATGGACTCAGCCGGACTCGTATTGCAGGAAGACGACGAGGAACAGAATTGATGGATGAGCAAAATAACATCCCGGTAGACGAAAATGCAGCGCCGCAGCCCGATGCTGTGCCCCCGCAAACGGCCAGCAACGGCGGCCAGCGTACACAGGATGAGATGGCCGAAAATATCCAGCCTGGCCACGATGATATGGGTGACAGGCTGGAACGGCTGGGTGGTGAGCCTGCCCCGGTCATTACGCCGGAGGAATTTGCCCGACTGCAAAAAGCTGGTCAGGTGCATATCGACTCTCGTGGGCGTGTGCGTACGACTCGCCGCAGCGATGCTGAAGCTGGGGTCTCGCTGCGCAAGCGCCGGGCATGGTACAGTGGTGAGTAGCAGCGACTCTGCCCTGTCCCTGCGTCAGGCATTGGTCGAGAAGCTGCGGCAGAAAGGCCACCTGACCGACCCGCTGGTGAAAGCGGCTTTTCTGGAAGTGCCGCGTCACCGCTTTTTACCGCCCGATGTCCCGCTGGACCAGGCTTACTCCGATGATGTCGTACCGATCAAGCGCGATCCTGATGGTACGGTGCTCAGTTCGTCCAGCCAGCCCACGATGATGGCGATGATGCTGCACCAGCTTCGCCTGCAACCGGGACATAATGTGCTGGAAATCGGCACGGGCACGGGATACAACGCTGCGCTTATGCAGCATATCGTGGGCGAAGATGGCAATGTCACCACCCTGGAAATTGATAATGATATGGTGCGACTGGCACAGGACAGCTTGCAGCGGGCGGTCTATGGCAGTACGGTGCGGGTGGTGCAGGGGGATGGCGCTGCCGGATATGCTCCGCGCGCCTCTTATGATCGGATTATCGCCACTGTGGGCGTATGGGATATTCCCCTCGCCTGGGTACAGCAGCTTAAGCCGCGTGGCATCATTGTCGCGCCTCTGTGGATTGACTCGGTGCAGGTGAGTGGGGCTTTTACCTTACAGGCAGATGGAACGCTTTACAGCAAGAGCAACCTGCAATGCAGTTTCATCCGGTTAAGAGGTGTTAGTTCCGGCCCGGTGGTCTCGCGGCGGGTGGGCAGTTCTTCGCTGGTGCTGACCTCCAATGCGGTAAATGCGCTGGATGGCGCTTCGCTGCATCTGCTGCTTTCGGAGGATGCCGAAACGAACCTGCTCGATATTCGCCTGAAACCCAATGAATACTGGACAGGTTTTATGCCCTATCTGATCCTCAATCTGCCGGACGGTTTTTCTTTCGCAGTCTACAACATCGGCGTGAATGAGAAAGCCTATGGTATTGAGGGGCATGGCTTCGCGCTTATCACGCAGGGCAGTGCCTGTTTTGTCCCCTATAACGGCCATGGTGAGTCACACGCTTTCGGCGGGCCAGATGCATTTATGGCACTACAAACTGCTCTGGCGGATTGGAATTCTGCTGGGCGGCCTGATAGTGACCGCCTGCGTCTGCGCCTCATTCCACACACCGCCGCGCCGCCGGTAATCCAGACCGGCAAACTTTACTTGCGCCAGGAACATTACCTCCACGTCTGGCAGGAATAATTTCCCAACATGATTACCCTTGATGATGTGCGCGCTGCGCTGCGCCTGACCAACTTTGATGCCGAAAGCGCCCACAACCACATGGCTCCTGCTTCACGCGCATTATTTCCGGGGCCTTCTGCCAGCACACGGCAGGCCGGGGTGCTGCTGCTGCTCTACCCGGAGCCGGATGATCTCTACTTTGTGCTAACACGACGTACAGAGACCCTGCGCGGCCACAGTGGACAGGTCAGCTTTCCTGGCGGCAGGCGCGACCCAGAGGACGATAATTTCACCACAACCGCCCTGCGCGAAACCTGTGAAGAATTGGGAATCTGCGAGGAAACTATCACTGTCCTGGGCGAACTAACCCCTATCTACATTCCCCCCAGTGATTTTGAAGTGTTTCCCACAGTGGGTGCGCTGGCCCATGCCCCCGTCTTTTACCCTAACCCTGACGAAGTGGCAGAGGTCTTCAGCGTAGCGTTAGGGGC
>JBGSXK010000363.1:0-3459 GCA_041751455.1 Anaerolineae bacterium | reverse complement strand
GCGCCGGACACAGCCCAGACCATTGCGCCAATGGGTAAATAACAATCGCCGCGCCCTTAGTACCCTGATGATTTTAGTGGCGATGCTCACCATCTTTACGATTTTGAGTCCGCGCGTGTTCACCAATCCGATCACCTATCGTTCCATCTTCATCTCGCTGCCGATCTCGCTGTTTGTAGTCGTGCCGCTTGTCTTCATCGTCGCATCCGGCGAAATTGACCTCTCGTTCCCAGCCACCGCTGGTATTACTTCGTGGGTATTCGCGGCGGCGGTGCGCGACGGTTGGGACCCATTCGCAGCAGTGATCCTGGCACTGCTGCTCGGCATCGTCGTTGGTGTGTCAGTCGGCACACTCGTTACCTATGTTGGGCTGTCATCACTGGTCGCCACGCTCGGCATGAACTTTCTCATGCGTGGGATCATCAACATGGGCACAGAGGGGATTGCCATCCAGTTCCCGCAAATGCGGGAATTGCCGTTCTGGCAAATTTTCGCGGGGCGCATCGACGATTTTCCCTGGATTCGAGGCTTCCCGATTCACATGCTCTGGGGTTTGCTGTTCGTCGCCCTCGGCTGGGTATTGTTCAACCGCCATAAATTCGGCGCGCATGTGCAGATCGTGGGCGATAATCCAGCCAGCGCTGCTGAAATGGGTATCAATGTGAACCACGTCAAGATTCGCGCCTTTATTTTCATGGGCATCGGTGCGACGCTGGCGGGTGTGTTTTCCGTGCTGGTGAACCAGAACTGGTGGCCTACCACGGGCGACGGCTTACTGCTGCCCGCGCTGGCGGCGGTATTCGTTGGCGGCACGCCGACCTGGGGCGGCATTGGTACAGTCGTCGGCAGTTCCATTGGTGTGGGCATTATCGCCTCAATTGAAACCGGAATCATTGCCGCCGGGCTAACCGGCTATGTGACCCAGTTTTTTAATGGTCTGGTCATCATCCTGTCGCTAATCGGGCAACGTTTCAATGGCCCACGCTACCGCTAAATGCAACAACCTGGCGTAACTACTTTTGGGGGAGGCTATATGGCTACCATCGAGCAAGTGATAACCCATGGCCCGTTTCAGGCATCATGGGAGTCGCTAAAACAATACACAGTACCTGACTGGTATCAGGACGCAAAATTCGGCATTTTTATCCACTGGGGTTTGTATTCGGTGCCTGCCTTCGGCAATGAATGGTATCCCCGCAATATGTATTTGCAGGGATCAGAAGAATTCAAACATCATGTCGAGACCTATGGCCCGCACACGGAATTTGGGTACAAGGATTTTATCCCGCTGTTCAAAGCCGAAAAATACGATCCCGGTCATTGGGCGCAGTTATTCAAGAGATCAGGTGCACGCTACATTGTTCCCGTAGCGGAGCATCACGATGGGTTTGCCATGTATGACTCGGCGTTTTCGAACTGGACGGCTGCGAAGATGGGTCCGAAACGAGATTTGATTGGCGAACTTGCGGAAGCCGTGCGCAAGCAAGAGCTAATTTTTGGAGTGTCGAACCATCGGGCAGAACACTGGTGGTTCATGAATGGTGGGATGCAGTTCGACTCGGATGTTCAGGATGAACAGTTCAGGGACTTTTACGGTCCAGCCAAGCCTGGTCCGAGGAATTGGGAAGTCGAAGATTGGTACAATCGCGATTGGGAACCCAAACCGGATGAGACATATCTGAACGATTGGCTGGCACGAAATTGTGAGTTGGTCGATAAGTACCAGCCGCAGGTGGTGTGGTTCGACTGGTGGATCGAACAAAACGTGTTTGCGCCTTATCTTCAAAAGTTCGCTGCTTATTACTATAACCGGGGCGTGCAGTGGAATCGAGGGGTGGCGATTAATTACAAACACAATGCCTTCTCTGAAGGCACTGCTGTATATGACATCGAGCGTGGGCAGCTTTCTGGTATTCGCCCTCTGTTCTGGCAAACTGATACTGCCGTTTCTAAAAACTCATGGTGCTATGTCAAGAACCAGGATTACAAAACTGTCGATGATATTGTGGATGACCTGATCGATATTGTCAGCAAGAATGGCACGCTGCTCCTCAACATCGGTCCTCGCCCGGATGGAACAATTCCTGAACCAGAGGAACAACTCCTGCTTGGGATCGGAGAGTGGTTGATGCTGAATGGTGAGGCAATCTATGGCACACGCCCCTGGAAAGTCTTTGGGGAAGGCCCGACTCAGGTCAGCGAAGGTCATTTCACAGATACCAAGCGATCTGCCTTCACCGGACAGGACATCCGGTTCACCACCAAAGGCGACACTTTGTATGCGATTGCGCTGGCCTGGCCTGGTAACTCAGTCACAGTCAAATCACTGGGCAGCGCTGCCGGATTATGGTCTGGGGAAATTGCGGATGTTCAACTCCTTGGGCATCCGGGCAAGCTAGACTGGCAGCGCAATGAAGACGGTCTGAACATTCAACTGCCCGAACAACTACCATGCCAACATGCGTTTGTATTCAAAATTGGCGGTTAGGTGGCTTAAGCGAGGCCGATACGATGACGCGAAATTGCTGTTTCCTCAGCCATTGGTCCGGGGCAGAGCAACCGTCAGTCTAATGATGAGGATTCGAAGGCGATTGTAGTTTTCCCTGTGCGGCCACTAGGTTTCCTTAATGAACGGAAGGTCAACACCCATGCGAAGTTGATCACACGCCGCACAGCTTACTTCCATGTCAAATGAATAAGGGGGTACACTGACCCCCTAAATCGTGTCGCAAGTGATTCTCGTCATATTTGAGGGAGAATTGGCTACCTTAAGAAAGAATTCTTCAAGGCTCATGCTGGCAATATGTGCCGGCAAATCGTAGCGATCAACCGCAGCCATACCAACCGCCACAAAATCGATCATTGCGCCGGTGTGAGGCTTGTGAGCCTAGATGACATTCTAAATCATCAAATTCCCAGACTGATTAATCTTTCATCTTGTCGAGCCATACCACAGCTTCTTCCACAGTTGTGAAAACCATCATCCGTAAACCAAGCTCAAATAGATTCTCAACAACCGGTGTTAATGTTCCAGCCGCCGCTAAAGTCTGAGGCACAACTAATGCCCAATATTTCCAGCCTGCTTTCAGGGTTCTTGGCTGCCAATCACTGGATGACCACTCAATACTTTCTGGAGTCAACGCATCATTTTTGCGGTCATCAGAAAGCCACTTGTGAACCTGGTATTTCTGCAATGCGGCTGTTCCAGCATTGAGTGCTTCTTTAAACATTGGCAGTTGACTGCTTATAGGTTGATGAACCACGTGATAAATCAACTTGTGATCAGGCCAGTACTCAACTGTGATGTATTCGGAATTGTAGAGAGTTACGTTTGGCATAATTCACCTTCCTTATTGTTTGCATCCATTGAGGTCGGCTCACACCAGCCCGCGATTACAGGTTGTCGTGAGTGTTGTCACAGTGATTCGATTTACGATTGATGAGCGGGGCGCTGCTCGA
>JBGSXK010000362.1:0-3873 GCA_041751455.1 Anaerolineae bacterium | reverse complement strand
TGCCCCAACTTCAGGCCGATGCCAACCTTATCAGCCGAGCGCTGGTCAATTATCTGGAAAATGCAGCCAAATATACCGGAGAGCAGGGGCAGGTAGTCCTGAAGGCGTTTTTACAGGGCAAACTGGTACATATTGAAGTGGCAGACAACGGCCCCGGTATCCCACCAGAGGAGCAGCCGCGTCTGTTTGAGCGTTTTTATCGGGTTCACAACGAAACCACAGAGCATACACCCGGCACAGGGCTGGGGCTGGCGATTGTCAAATCGATTGCCCAGAAGCATGGTGGTAATGTCTACGTGCGCAGCCAGCCCGGCCAGGGCAGCACTTTCGGCATGACCCTGGCCCTCACTTCTTCTAGCCGCTGATGGCCGTCCGCACATGGCGGGCAGTCTCGCTGAACTGCTCCGTGTAAAGCATATCCAGGTGGCGCGGACGTGCCAGAGGTACTTCAACCTCAGCGATAAGCTGGCCGGGGCGCGGACTCATCACCAGCACCCTGTCCGCCAGCAACACCGCCTCGTTAATGTCATGCGTCACCATGAAGGCTGTTTGGCGTGCCCGCGCCCACATCGCCAACAAATCCAGGCTGATCTGTTCGCGCGTCAGAGCATCCAATGCCCCGAATGGCTCATCCAGAAGCAGCACATCTGGCCGCTGGATGAGTAAGCGCCCAATAGCGACACGCTGCGCCATACCTCCAGAAAGCTCACCTGGGTAAGCCAGCGCAAACCCTGTTAACCCCAGCAGATCGAGCAGATCATCGGCCTGGGCATCACGTTCCTGGCGCTGAACTCCAGCCAGTTCCAGCGGCAGCGCCAGGTTATCGCGCACGGTGCGCCAGGGCATCAGGTTAGCACTCTGGAACATCATCCCCACATGCGAAGATGGCTCAGTAATTAGGCGATCATCCAGCAGCGCTTCGCCGTGTGTGGGCATTTGCAGGCCCGCCAGAATGCGTATCAGGCTGCTTTTGCCGCATCCGCTGGGGCCAACCAGGCAAACAAACGCGCCTGATTCAATCGTGAATGTTACTGGCCCCAGGACAGGCAGCGCCCCACCTTCCGGCGCATCATATACCAGCGACAAATTTCGCGCCCTTAACTGCATGTTTCATTAACCCGTGAGTGTCCTACGACACACATTCCATAGAACAAGTCATTCTATGGACACAAACGCATTGGTAAAGGCTGCTTCCAGTTCAATGGGTTGCGCTATAAATCCCATCGTCAGCAGAATGTCCTGCGTCACCTCCCACGAAGACAGATCGCTATAGCCGAGGTTCTCCGCGTCCCACAGGTCAATAGTGTTCAGCAGGACAATAAACTGCACCAGCGTGGCCGGCTCAAAATCTGCCGAAAGACGTTCCAGCAGGTCAACACGGCTCTGTACAATCGCTTCGTGGTCAGGTTGCGTATTCAGGAACTCGGCTTGGTCAGCAGCTTCTGTTTCCAGCGCGGCGCGAAACGCATCCGCCAATGGCAGGTTCTGGACATGCAGGGCACTGAGCAGATAAGCCTGGGCAGGGTTATTGATGGCATCACGCAGGCCAAGATCAAAGGCCCGGACCACCCCGGCAACCAGATCAGGCTTTTCGGCCAGCGCCATCGCGCTCGTCGTCAGCCCATTGGAGATCATATCCACCGCAGAGGAGACAGGAATCACCAACACATCGCTGATGCTGCCACATTCCCCTGCCTCAGCGCGCTGCTGGATTTGCAGCGGTTCATTGTTGATGTAGACCACCGCGGCCTCTACTGCCCCCAGACACACTACTTCCGGGGCATTAAAACCGATTTCCTCCAGTTCGATATCGTTCTCGGTCATACCGGCGGCATTGAGCAGCGCGATCAGGCCACTGTAACTCGCGCCGAAACGTCCGGGAATGCCTACCCGTCGCCCTGCGAGATCAGTAACTTCGTTAATGCCAGTTTCAACAGAGGCGACAATACCGATAGGATATTGCTGGAACCACTCATAAATAAACACCACATCACGTCCATTCCCACGTGCCTGAATGACCTGCTCACCACCAAAAACCCCAAAATCCAGCGTCCCGGCGGCCATCAGGTCAATCCCTATGGGTTCATCGCCATACTGAATCACCGGGTTCAGCCCTTCGTTAGCAAAGTAGCCATTCTCAATCGCTACATAAACCGGGGCGAACTGGATATTGGGGATGAAGGTGAGGAAAAATGGTACTTCGAGGGTCTCATCTTCCTGAGCAGCCACCCCCGAAATCAGAAGTCCGCACAGCACAACGAACACCACTATTTTTTGCAGCACGAAATCTACCTCCCTGAATGTGTAAGCCTTAAACATTTCGATCTTGCCAGGCCAGCAGGCGCTTTTCCAACAGCGCCACAACCCCGTAAAGTGTCCGTGCAATGGCAGCCAACATTATCACGGCGACGATCACCAAGGCAGTATCATACTGGCTTCGCGCCAGCGTAATGAGAAAACCAAGACCCGCCTTCGCTCCCACAAACTCGCCCACCACGGCACCAATCACCGCCAGCGTTGCGCTGATCTTCAATCCCCCCAGTAAAATAGGCATCGCCGCCGGGATTTCCAGTTTGGCAAAGGTCTGCCAGCGGGTTGCCCGCTGCACACGCATCAAATCCCGTAAAGGCTGGTGGACATTACGAATGCCAACGACGGTATTCATGAGCGTGGGAAAGAACACAATCAGTGCGCTGGTCACGATTTTGCTGGTCGGCCCGCTGCCAAACCAGATCACTAACAGGGGTGCATAAGCGACAATCGGCGTGGATTGCAGGCCAACAATCAATGGCGCGAGTGAGGCTTCCAGCAGTGGAGATTTCGCGACGAAATAACCCAGCGCCAGCCCTCCCACAACCCCCAGCGCCAACCCTGCCAGCACTGCCGTAAGTGTTGCCTGGGTGTGCAGCCATAAACGGCCATCCACCATCACGGTGTAGAACTTCTCAGCGACAGCCTGCGGTGCGGGGATAATAAACGGCGGGTAGATTTGCAACACAGTCACAAGCTGCCACACGCCGAGCAGCGCCAACAGTGCCAGCACGGGAATCCAGCGCCGGAAGCGAACATATCTGACACCCAAACGTGGTGTAGCAGATTTTGTCGATGAGATATGAGTTTGCGTGATGGTTTTTTGCATGAAAAATGCCCCGCTGACAAACAGAGTCCAACGAGGCAAGGGAACGCTTACTATCACTGGCAGGCAGCAAGGCCGCACAGTATCACAGACGTGATCTATAGTTAAGCAAAACCAGCACCCTGACATGCTGCGACAAAGCCACAGTCAGGCTGTTGATTTTTTACCTTCTCCCATCCGGACTATTACCGTCGGCTCTGGCCTTGCACCAGATCCACCGGCATGGCAGCTTTGCTGCCATGACGCACCAGCCAGTTGGCGTAGCTGGCGACTCGGGTCGCGGGCTTGGCGCGGTTGCGCCATACCGCCGGTAGGGAATTCCACCCTGCCCCGAAGGTTTGCTATATGAAATTACCTGTAGTATAGCAGAGAAGTATTAAAAGTGTGCAAAATTGGCCCTAGGTCGCGAATTCGTTGTCCAACTCTGCTTTTGGCAGCGTAAAATGGAAGCGCCCACCCTGGCGTTTGCTGTTGCCCTCGGCCCAGATGCGTCCCCCATGCGCCTCGACGATGTGTTTGCAGATCGCCAGCCCCAAGCCGGTGCCCTCACCACTGGAACGCGAGGCATCGACCTGATAGAAGCGCTCAAAGATGCGCTCGGTTTGCTCCGGGGGCACGCCGGGACCATTATCAAACACACTGATCGTCACCTCGTCGCTGTCACTGGTGACCTGCACCATCACCGTTTCACCCGGCGGCGACCATTTCACCGCGTTATGCAGCAGGTTAATCAACAC
>JBGSXK010000361.1:0-4368 GCA_041751455.1 Anaerolineae bacterium | reverse complement strand
GTCCGTCCAATGCCACCATGACCTTCCCGGTGCTGGCCTATTATGGGCTTCAAAGCCTGCGTATTGGTGAAGCGGCGGCGGTGTCGGTCTCGCTGCTGCCTGTGTTCGCGGTGCTGGCGCTGATTGTCGCCAAGCTGCTGCAAGAGGAGGATTAACCAATGCTCGATAAACCAACCCTGGCACAAAAAGTGCTGTATTATGTGCTGCTGCTGGCGCTGGCGCTGGTGATCCTTTTCCCGATCTACTACATGGTCATCATCTCGCTCAAGCTGCCGAGGGATATTTACCGTTCGCCTTCGCTGCTGCCAGTTAACGCGACCCTGCAAAATTATCATGATCTGTTCATTACCCAGGGCTTCCTGACTAATATCCGCAACAGTATTGTAGTGGCCGGGCTTTCGACCTTTGTCTCGGTGGTGTTCAGCAGCATGGCGGCGTACAGCCTGGTGCGGCTGCGTTATCTCTATCGTGACTGGATTGGTCGCCTGATCCTGTTCGTTTACCTCACGCCCAGCGCGATGCTGTTCATCCCGCTGTCGGTGATTATCGCACGCCTGCAACTGGGGAACACGCTGCACGGATTAATTTTCGTCTACCTGACTTTTGCTGCGCCGCTGAGTACATGGCTGCTGATGGGTTACTTCCGGGGCATCCCGGTAGACCTGGAAGAACAAGCGATGGTTGATGGGGCGACGCGCTTGCAGGCATTCGTGCGTATTTTGCTGCCTCTGTGCGGCCCTGGCCTTATCGCGGTGAGTGTGTTCACCTTTACGGCGGCCTGGAATGAACTGCTCTACGGCCTTATTTTCATTACGTCACAGGATTTGCGCACTGTTCCGGTCGCACTCAGTTACCTGATTACGGGCGATGTGTTCCGCTGGGGGCTGATTATGGCAGGCGCAGTGGCCGCAGCAGTTCCGGTGATGGCGCTGTATTATCTGGCGCAGCGTTTCGTAGTACAGGGGCTTTCGGCAGGTGCGGTGAAGGGGTAAGTTGAAACCAACAGTGATCCTATTTATTGGTGGCTTCAGTCGTTAAATTTACTTGCAGGTGCCTCATCCTCTGAGTGGTAAGCGCAGGACAGGGATACGATTTCCAGCCGTAAAGCAGCAGGGGGTTCAGGCACGCTTAGGGCGGCCCATTATGCAGCCTCTTTCGGCTGTCGCCCACTGTCCGAATGCCTGCTATACTTACGCACATGACCACGCCAATACTTAAAACACATCATCCAGGAATACGAAGGGGCAGTGACGCAAAAAATAAAAATTCTTTTTGCGGCTTATGCCTCTTTGCGGCTTTATGTTTAAGTTTTATCCTGGTTCTCACAGGCTGCGGTGCGACAGCCGTACAGATTATCCCTACCGACCCGCCCACCGAAACCAGCACGCCTACAGACGCGCCTACCCGCACCCCGGCACGTGATCTCACACCATCACAAACACCCACGTCAGTACCTGTGTCTCCCACGGGTGGGCCATCACCTACATCAATTTTCGGCCCCACCAGCACACCCCCTGCGGTGCAGCCTACACCCACCCGCCTACTCAACCCTAACTCACCACGGATTGAGTATTTCACGTCGGATGTGGTGGCCGTTGCGCCGGGAGGGACGCTGACTCTGTTCTGGTCTACACGCAATGTGAACGGGGCGACGATTTACAGGGTAGATCGTGGTGGTGAACGCAGCCAACTGTGGAATGTGCCACCGGATGGCAGCCTGCCGATTACGACCCGTCGCAGTGATCGGGGTGTGGTAGATTTTGTGCTGACGGCGGGCAGCGGCACCCAGGTGGTAGAGCAGCCGCTCTCAGTGCCGCTCTCTTGCCCTGACCAATGGTTCTTCATCCCCGCACCTGAGGATTGCCCCAACAGTGAGGGGCAACCCACCGCGCTGAAGGAAGAACGTTTTGAGCGCGGGCGCATGGTCTATGTTCAATCCACCAATCAGGTTTACGCGCTGTTTAACGACAACCTGACCCCGGCCTGGATGACCTTCGAGAATCGTTATAACCCGGCTGTGCATTCCGAACTGGAGGCCAGTTTCCAGCCGCCGCCCGGTTATTATCAGCCGTCGGGTATCCTGGGATTTGCCTGGCGCGGGCGTGATGTGGTGCGCAACCGTCTGGGGCTGGCGTTGGAGCCAGAGGCCGATTATGAGGGCACTGTCCAGACCGCCAGTACCTTAAGCGGGGATGAAACGCTCTATGTCAGCAGCGCCGATGGCACTGTACTGCTGCTGCTGCCGGGCGGCGCAGGCTGGCAGATTATCACCACACCCTAAAGCAGTTACACAGTGGTTCAGGTATAATTTTAATAGATTGTCAGATACAGGGCAGTGTTGTAGAACGCTGCCCTTGATTTTAGGGATGAGATTTTACTGGTACATGACCGGAGTTTTTGATGCTCAATGAAACCGCGTCATCACGTGAAGACCGCCCGTTTATTCATACTCCCCTGCCTGAAGAACCAGAGGAAGACCAGCTTGCCAAGCGCCTGCGCCAGATGGTGGCTGAGGTGATGGACGTAGAGCGCGCAGCCACGGGAGAGGAGTCGCCGGAAACAGAGATACCACCTGTGATCCAGATGATGGGTGGGCGCTTATCTGCCCATTTTGTGGGGCGGCTCAAGACTGGCTCTGAACAGGCATATGATCTGCTAGACAGCCGCTTCGCTGCAATCGACCATACCCCGGTGTTCCGTGTGGAGAATGACCGTCATGTGATTCTGGCGCTGGCCGGGCGGGTCGAGCCACAGCCGCGTGCCTGGTGGCCGAATCTGCTGCTGTTCATCGGCACACTGTTCAGCGTACTGCTGGTGGGCACTTCTATGGCAGTCAATGAGATCGCACTGGATGCGCCGGAAGTTGCGAACCGTATGGCTGAAAATCCTTTCCTGGAACTGTGGCGCGGCCTACCCTATGCCCTTAGCATTATGCTGATCCTGGGGGCACATGAATTCGGGCATTATTTTGCGGCGCGGCGGCACAACCTGGCCGTGACGCTGCCCTATTTCATTCCACTACCCTTTATCAGTCCCTTCGGAACACTCGGCGCGTTTATCCAACTGCGCCAGCCCATGCGTAACCGCAAAGTGCTGCTGGATGTGGGCGCGGCGGGGCCGCTAGCCGGGTTGATCTTCGCCATCCCCATCCTGTTCATCGGCCTGGCGCAGGCGCGTGTCGCGCCCATCACGGGTGGTGGTTATTATGAAGGCGACTCACTGGTCTATGCCTTCGCTAAGATTGTGACTTTTGGTGAATTTCTGCCGAATGGTCAGGTAGATGTGATCGTCAACAGCAGCCAGTTAGCCTGGGCGGGCTGGACAGGTTTACTGGTGAGCGCGCTCAACCTGATTCCCATAGGCCAGTTGGACGGCGGCCATATCCTGTATTCGCTGCTGGGCGATAAAGCACGCTGGCTGTATTACCCGGTGCTGGCCGCCATGATTGTACTGGTGTTTGTGACCGAGGTCTGGCTGCTGTGGGTGATTTTGCTGCTGCTGTTCGGACGGGTATATGCCACACCGCTGGATATGATTACGCCGCTGGATAAACCCCGGCGGTGGGTCGCCATGCTGTCACTGGTGGTTTTCGCGCTTATTTTTGTGCCCACGCCGCTTTCCCCTAACACCAGTGGTCCCCCTGCGCCACCCTCATCACGTCCCAGTATCCAGGCCGCGCCGGCCCAGACTGCCGTTTCAGGGCTGCCTTTGCCCTGAGACTGTTACGACTCTACTGCAAACAGCAAAGGCCGAGCGAACTGCCCGGCCTCTGATACACACGAAATGCGACAGCGGAAGCCTGTTTAAGGCTGGGGGGCGAGATACTCGAATGCCGTGCCGTCGCAACCACCCCAGGTAATGCTGTACAGGTTGCCCTCGAAGTTGAGGGTGTTAAGCTGGTATTTGTCGTCTTCACGCCAGTAGAGTTCGACCCCCAGGCCGCTGGCCAGCAAGCTATGGCCGTCTTCCGGTGTGCCGCTCGCCAGCGGTGTCTGGAAGGCGAGATCGCCACGACCGGTTTCCGCATCAATTTTGTAAGCTTCGATATTGCCACCTGAACAATAGACCGCTACCGGAGCAGCCAGTTGGTTCGCGCCGTCATTGATGCGCCCATCGCCGATAGAACCTCCTACACAGTTATCGCGGGTAATAAGATCACCAAAATTTTCAAACCCGAGGACGGTCAAGCTGCCGGGGCCGCCGCCCATATAAACCGGCAGAGGGACATTCGCCACCATACGCAGGAAACCTGTTTCGCCAGGCAGCAGCGTTCTGCTAGCGGTGTCGGTCAAAGCCTCACCCGTATGGGGATTCCCCAAGTAGATCGTCGCCGTCGGGGGTTTGGAGGTATCGTTACGCAGTTCCACC
>JBGSXK010000360.1:0-6155 GCA_041751455.1 Anaerolineae bacterium | reverse complement strand
GTGGCCCACTTGCAGCAACACCCAAACCATCACATCGCCTACTTCGGCCTCACCATCCCTGACATCGCGGCCAGCATCCAGGAATGGGAGCCTGACTGGCCGCAGCAGGTTTTTCTGGCTTATGACCACCATCAGCTTATAGGATTTATTGGCGTGGACATCAGCACAGAGTCCGCCAAAGCCTGGATACATGGGCCTCTGGTTGACCATGCAGACTGGCATACCTGCGCCAATCAGCTTTACGAGGCTGTGTTGGAACAGATCATTTCCCATAACATTAAAACACAGGAATTATTAGGGGATGAGCACAATGAGCGCTTAGAAATCTTTGCCCAACAATATGGCTTTGACATCAGAGTCGGCGCAGCCAGTCTGCGTCTCCTGCGCGAAAGGATGAGGGACTTGCCGCAGCTTGAACCTGCGCCATACCTGAATCACAATCAGTACGATGCCTTTGCTCATCTGCACGATACAGTTTTTCCTAATGTCTATTATTCCGGCAGCGAACTGCTTGAGCAGTTGGATGACCATCACCAGGCCTTTGTCATCACGGAGGACAATGTGCTACAGGGATATATCTTCGCTAAACTGGATCATGGTGGTGAAGGTTATATTGATTTTCTGGGTGTGAGGGATGAGGCGCGCGGGCGCGGTATCGGTACGCAGTTAATCATCACAGCCTCCCGTTGGCTAATGGCCTTTCCAGAAACTCACAAAGTGGCACTTACGGTGAATTCGGACAATGACGGCGCGATCAAACTTTATACACGCCTCGGCTTTGAACACTTACGTACAATACAGGCATACAGAAAATTTACTTAACCTATTTGCGAAGTGACCTATGGTAGTAATTATCGCGCTTTTGTGGCTGGTCGGTACGGGCTTCCGCCTCTACCGTCAGGTGCGCTTTTACCAGATCGAAGAATATATGAGTGGGCGTTACCTGCGCTGGTTGTTCGTCCGGCGGGAGCGCTGGCTGCCCGCACGCCCTGTCACCGCCTGGATCGCTGGTGCAGTTTTTGGCTTTATCCTGACCGAAGCCCCCGGCGAAATTATGCTGGTGTTGATTGGCTGTATCACGGCGATCCTCGCGGTCTGGCCGCCGCGTGAGAATGAGATCAAAAAGCCGCTGCGCCTGACTCCCCGCGTCAGGCGGATGCTTGGCGCAGCTTTGGCGCTCACCATGTTTAACCTGTGGCTGTATCTCAGCCTGCTTAATGCGTTGCCTCTGCCAGAAATGACCGAGGTTGCCTACCTTGTCACCAGTTTCGCGGGCTTATTTCTGTTCCTCACCGCCCCATTGATCCTCATTGGAGGTGATCTTCTGATGACCCCGGTGGAAGCGTTTTTTCGCCGCCGCTTCATCCAGCAGGCGCGCCAGACGCTGGAAAATATCCATCCCACCGTCATTGGTATCACAGGTAGTTATGGTAAGACCAGCACCAAGGCATATCTTGCGCAAATCCTGAATGGGCGTTACAAAGCCTATCCCACACCCAAAAGCTATAACACGCTGATGGGCGTCTGCCTTGCCATCAATAACGATCTCGCTCACGATCATAGTATTGATTACTTCATCTGCGAGATGGGTGCGTATGTTAAAGGTGAGATTCAAGCGATCTGCGATCTCACTCACCCCCGTATTGGTATCGTGGTCGAGGTTGGCCCACAGCATCTGGAGCGTTTCGGCAGCGTGGAGAACATCACACACGCCAAATATGAAATTATCAAAGCGCTGCCGCCTGACGGAGTCGGGGTATTCAACTGGGACAATCCCCACGTGCGTGAGATGTATGAGCGCGGCTATCCGGAGGTTCGGCTTGCGGTCAGCCGTGAAATCGACCCCGCCAGCGCCCCAACCGATGGCCCGCGTTTCATCGCCTCAGACATTATCGAGTCGCTGGATGGTCTTACCTTCGCAGTGACTGACACCTCCACGGGGGCAAGCGAGTTTTTCGCCACGCCGCTGCTCGGCCTGCACAATGTCACCAATATTTTGCTGGCGACAGCCGTCGCCGTCCACGAAGGGATGCCGCTGCGTGATGTTGCGTGGCGGGCAGGCAGTTTACAGCCCGCCGAGAGCCGCCTGACCCGGCAGACCACTGCGCAGGGGATCACTATCATCAACGATGCGTACAGCGCTAATCCGGTAGGCGCGGTGCAGGCGCTCCGCGTGCTGGGAATGTACACGCAGGGCAAGCGCTTGTTGATTACCCCCGGCATAGTCGAGCTTGGGGCACTTATGCAAACCGAGAATCGCAAACTCGGTGAAGCTGCCGCGCAGTACGCCAGTGATGTCATCCTCGTAGGCGCGCAGCAAACCGAGCCGATTAAAGATGGTTTACTGGCGGCGGGCTTCCCGCAGCAGCGCTTGCTGGTGGTCAGTACACTGGCCGAGTCCGTCCAGTGGTATCAGTCGAACCTACAGCCCGGCGACACGGTGTTATTCTTAAACGATCTGCCAGATACATATTCGTTATAGATACAGGTACAACATTATGTTAAATCACCGTCCTCGTATTGGCATCACCACCAGCTATAAAGAAGGCAGACAGTCGGTAGACGTGCATTATATCCGCGCTATCGAGGAAGCAGGCGGCCTGCCACTGATCGTTCCCATCCTCGATACTCCCCAGGCCACAGCGGAATTCACAACTCTGCTGGATGGCCTGGTGATTACAGGCGGTCCCGGCATCACCACAGGCTTAATCGGCCAACTGCCGGATGATCTCGAACCTGTAGACCCGCTGCGCAGTAAAAATGATGAGTTGGTCTTTCAGGCTATGCAGGAGCGCCCGGTGCTGGGCATCTGCTACGGAATGCAGTTCATCAACGCGCAGGCGGGCGGCAAGATCTATGCCGACCTGAACGCGCAAAAACCCGGTACGCTGATTCATAGCGCGGGACGCGGTGGCACAGAGCATCCAGTACACCTGGAAAGAGATTCTCGCCTGCGTCAGATTATGGGGACGGATATGCTGACCACCAACACCTATCACATTCAGGCGGTGGTGGATGTGGGCGCGGATTTACGGGCGGTGGGCTTCAGTCCCGATGGCGTGATCGAGGCCATTGAGTCCAGTGATGGCCGCATGATAGGCGTACAGTTTCATCCCGAAAGAATGCTCGACAGCACCATCCCACTCTTTATTGATTTCGTGGCACGCTGCCGCGACTCGCGTAATACTTAAGGGAAACGTACAGGCACACATCACAAGGGAGAGTAGTAATGGTTGCTTCTGATACATTGGAACAGGCCAGAGCATTGCAGGATGAGATCATCGCTTGGCGAAGGGATATTCATATGCACCCCGAACTTGGCTTTGAAGAGTTCCGTACCGCAAAAATGGTGGCTGAAGCCTTGAATAATATGGGGATCGAAGCCGAAACAGGAGTCGGGAAAACAGGTGTTGTCGCGCGCATTGGTGAAGGCCGTCCGGCCATCGGCATCCGTGCCGACATGGATGCACTGCCTATACAGGAAACACACGACGTACCCTATGCTTCGCAGACACCCGGCGTTATGCACGCCTGTGGCCATGATGCACACACTGCGATTCTGTTGGGGGTGGCAAAAATCCTCAACAGCATGGAAAACCGTCCGCCTGGTGAGATTCGCCTGCTGTTCCAGCCCTCAGAAGAACGGGCGGATGAGGAAAACAAAAGTGGGGCGATGCGTATGATCGAGGATCAGGCATTGGAAGACCTGGATGCGGTTATCGCTCTGCATGTCTCCAGCAGCACCGAGTCCGGCAAGATCGAAATCCGCAGTGGCTACGCGATGGCAAATGTCGATTCATTTTATGCCACGATCTACGCCACCGGCGCGCATGGCGCATCGCCACACAAAGGCACCGACCCGGTATACATGCTGGCGCAGTTGCTCAACATCATCTATGGCATCCCCTCGCGCCGCATTGATCCCATCCGCCCTGTGGTCATCTCCATCGGCGCAATTCACGCTGGCGATGCAACTAATGTCATTCCGGCAGAGGTCAGGCTGAATGGCACCATCCGCAGCTACGACGACGAAACCCGCAAGCAGTTGCGCGACGAACTGGATAAGGCTTTCGGCGTGGTGAGGGCAATGGGGGGTGATTACAAACTCGATTTCGAAATCGGTTACGATGCCACCTATAATGACCCAGAAGTCTGTGAATTGATGGAAAAAGTCGCTACAGAGATGTTCGGCGAAGAAGCGCTTAAAGCAGGGGAACCGGGCATGGGCGCTGAGGATTTCGGCTATATGGCGCGCAAAGCGCCCGGCGCGATGTTCTTCCTGGGGGCGCAGTACGATGAGCAGAATCGTGGGCATCATACCCCTCTGTTCGATATTAATGAGGATGCGCTGCCTGTTGGCACGGCCATGCTTGCCGAAACCACGCTGCGCCTGCTGCAACAAAAAGCAAAATAATGCGTACAGAGCAGTATGGAAATAGTTCAATCTTCTATACTGCTCATTGCCATAGTCAGCATGATTATCGTCACGCTGGTGTCGATTATTCCCTACATTCCAGGGCCGATCTTCGTTTGGGGGATCGGTCTGATTACGGCTTTCCTCACAGGCTTCGAACGGGTCACTGTGCCATCAGTGATCCTCATGTCGCTCTTCATGCTGGTCGCTACACTTCAGGAATACTGGCTGCCCTTTTTCGGTATTCGCGGTGAGGGGCTGTCCTGTCTGGGAGTAGTTGGCAGCATCATCGGCGGTCTGGTCGGCACATTCCTGATTCCTATTCCCATCCTCGGCACTATCACCGGTATGGTAATCGGTACATTCGTCGTGGAATACACTCGCATTCAGGAAATGCGTCACGCCCTCCGGGCAGGTAAGACGGTATTCAAACTCTACTTGTGGGGCATGGTGGTGGAGTTCGCCTTCAGTGTTCTCATTATCATCACCTTTATCCTCAGCGCCCTATCGACTGGTTGATAATGTATTCCCCTTTCTTGGTTTTGGTCTGATAACCGCGTCATGCCAATTGGTTTGGCTTGTCTCTATGCATAGAGTAAACTCTGCCAGACACAGGAGGAGCATGAATGCAAAAAAGACAACTTGGCAACAGCGATCTGGAAATCACCACGATTGGCCTGGGCGCATGGGCGATTGGCGGCGGCGGCTGGCGCGCGGGCTGGGGGCCGCAGGACGACCAGGAATCGATTGAAACCATCCGCCGCGCCGTGGACCTGGGCCTCAACTGGATTGACACCGCAGCGGTGTATGGCATTGGTCGTTCGGAGCGTATCGTCGGGGAGGCTTTAAAAGGCGTAGCGAACAAGCCATATATCTTCACCAAATGTTCCCGGCTGGAAGCCGAAGATGGCGCGCTCTATGGCAGCCTCAAAAGCGAGTCGATCCGCCGTGAGTGTGAAGATAGCCTCAAACGGCTTCAGGTGGATGTAATCGACCTCTACCAGATTCACTGGCCACAACCCGATGAGGATATTGAAGAAGGCTGGCAGACACTGGCTGACCTGCAAAAAGAGGGTAAAGTCCGTTACATCGGCCTGTCCAACTTCAATGTGGCACAGATGCAGCGTATCCAGCACATCGCGCCCATCACTTCGCTGCAACCACCCTATTCGATGCTGCGCCGCGATATCGAGGTGGAGATCCTGCCTTACTGTCAGCAGAACAATATTGGTGTGATTGTCTACTCACCGATGGCTTCCGGCCTGCTCACCGGGGCAATGACTCGTGAGCGTGCCGCCAGTTTCCCGGATGATGACTGGCGCAAACGCAGCCAGGAGTTCCAGGAGCCACACCTGACACGCAATCTTGAGCTGGTAGAGCTGCTGCGTACTATTGGTGAGCGCCACAATCAGCCGCCCGGCGCGGTGGCCATCGCCTGGACACTTAAGCACCCGGCTGTCACTGCTGCGATTGTTGGCGCACGTCGCCCTGACCAGTTAGACGGAATCACAGGTGGGGCAGAAATTAACCTGACTGACTCGGAAATGAAAGAAATCCAGAATTTCCTGGTCGCCAATCCCTAGCTTGACAGCATCTGATCTTCCCGGCATAGTATTGCGCCGAAATTGACTTCTGCTCGGAGTGATGATTGATGAGCACAAAACGCAAGACTACTATCGGCGTAATTTTTGGCGGACGCAGCGTTGAACATGATGTTTCGATCATCACCGCCAACCAGATC
>JBGSXK010000359.1:0-2123 GCA_041751455.1 Anaerolineae bacterium | reverse complement strand
TCAGATATGCTCAATGAAAGACATGAGCGTCTCTGGCCTGTTTACGAGTGATCGACTATCGCTGAATCGGGGTGTGTCCGTCTATGGGCTTATTCCAGAAACAACTTGGCCTTGATCTCGGCACGGTCAATGTTCTGATCTATGAAAATGAGCAAATCGTCTTGCAAGAACCATCTCTGGTGGCGCTGACTGTCGAGGATGAACGTATTGTCGAAATCGGACAGCCCGCCCGCGAAATGCTTGGCAGGGTAGACGAGGAAGATATTCAGATTGTGCGCCCGCTGCGTGATGGTGTGATCGCTGACTATGAAGTCACAGAGGCGATGCTGCGTTATTTTTTTAACAAGATCGCCGGGCGCATCCGTCTTTTTAAACCCACAGTGATGGTCTCTGTGCCTTATGGCGTGACAAGTGTGGAAAAGCGGGCTGTTCACGAGGCGACGATAGCTGCTGGTGCGCGCGAGGCATATCTCATCTGGGAACCGCTGGCTGCTGCGATTGGCGCAGGGCTGCCTGTGGGTACACCCGCCGGAGATATGGTAGTCAACATCGGCGGCGGCATTACTGAAGCGGCAGTATTAACGATGAACAACATCGTGCGGGCTGAGAGCGGGCGTGTGGGTGGTTTGCGACACGATGACGCGATCATCAGTTATGTGCGGCGTAAGTATAACCTGACTATCGGCCAGCCAACCGCTGAATCGATCAAAATTCAGGTGGGTGCGGCGGTGAGCACTGTCGAAGAACTGAGTATGGAAATTCAGGGGCGCGATAATGTAAGCGGGCTGCCGCGCACGGTCAGTATCAGTACTGGTGAGGTGGTGGAAGCGCTGCAAGAGCCGCTGGCGATGATTGCTGGGGTGGTGAAGTCGGTGCTGGGGAATACACCGCCGGAGCTGGCCTCGGATATTATTGATCGCGGGATTGTACTGACGGGAGGCGGGGCGCTGCTGCGGGGGATTGACCAATACCTGACCCGCGAAACAGGCGTACCTGTTTACCGAGCGGATAACGCGATGATTTCTGTGGCAGTGGGGGCAGGGCGGGCATTGGAAGACCCGGCTATCTTACGTCGTATCGCCCATATTTCCTGAGTTAGTTGCCAGAAACTGATACGATCAATGAAAATCTGTTTTCGGTGGTTGGCTTGCCACCGAAAACTATAGCATCAGTCAAGGTAATAGGTCATGCGCTGCATGTGTGCCACGGGATCAATGTATTGTACGTGGACATTTTCGGGGACGTTAAGGTTAATGGGCGCATAATTGAGGATGGCGCGCACACCTGCCTCGACCAGTTGATCGGCTACACTCTGGGCATGTTCGGCGGGGATAGCGATCATAGCGATTTTGATGCCGCGCTGTGTGATTATCTCGCGCATCTGCTCTATCGGGTTGATAATCAATCCATCAATGTCTTTGCCGGCTTTATCTGGCGCGTTGTCGAACACAGCGATAATGCGGAAGCCCCGGTCCGAAAAGCCTTTGTAATGGGCTACTGCACGCCCCAGGTCGCCTGCGCCGATAAGCGCCACATCCCACTCGCGATCTACTTTAAGCACCTGCTTAAGCTGTTCTACCAGATAAGCAATCTGGTAGCCTGTGCCCTGTTTGCCAAAACCGCCAAAATGCGACAGGTCTTTGCGGATTTGCGCAGAGCTAATCCCCAATCGCTGCCCCAGCTCGTGTGACGAGGTGACTTCTTTACCTTCCTGAGCCAGGCGGGTGAGTGCCCGCAGGTAAATTGGCAGGCGGCCAATCACAATATCTGGAATATTAGACGACAGGATATGAGAAGGCATAATTCCTGAGACTCCTTCGGCGGGCCTTTTTCAAGCTGTTTGTGAAACTTGATACTTTTTAATAGTACCACAGAGTAATCCTCTCATGCTAGGTAGGCTTTTGGGTGGGCTTTTCGGGCAGCATCCCTATTGACAGGGGGATGAAACAGTATGTTGTCAGCAACTGGTAATAGTGCTAGGATTAAGAATATATTGAAGTTTTTGAACAGCGCGAACAAAAAGCTGTACATGCTCTATGTGTTAAGTGCTGCGACAGAGGGTTACAGTGAGGTTGGTTTTCTTATGGTTGAGCAGGGTACAAATAACGCTGATCTGCACTCCA
>JBGSXK010000358.1:0-2203 GCA_041751455.1 Anaerolineae bacterium | reverse complement strand
GGGCGTGTACAGGCCGTAGATCATGTTCATCAGGGTGGACTTACCCGCGCCGTTCTCCCCCAAGAGGCCAAGCACCTGGCCTTTATACAATTTTAAATCGATGTGGTCATTCGCCAGCACACCGGGAAAGCGTTTGGTCAGCCCACGCGCTTCCAGTACAGGCACTTCGGCTAACGAAGGATCGGTCATCGGCGAGTCCTTATACGGTGACAGCCCACGCTATTTTATCCCCTACCAGTATTACGGCTACATAAATCACGGCTAAGTATAGCGGGGAACAGGCAGATTGAAAAAAGATAAACAAACATGGCAATTTAACAGTGGGTAGGCGACAATAGAGCCAATTTTATGCAGCCTTTGGAGTGAAGAAAATGGCCGAAGCAGCCGTAGTTGCCCCCCGACCTGATGTTGATATTGCGGCGGATATTCAGCATCTGGTCAGACGTTACCCACCGATGACTAATGACCGTCGTCATATGCGTTACAGCGTCGAGAATGGTGTGGTGACGCTGGAAGGTTATGTGAAAACCCCGATCACTCGTCGTTATATCCATGAAACTGTGAGGCAGATCACCGGGGTGCAGTCTGTGGAGACTGACGGGCTTTATAATGATGAAGCTATCCGCCTGGCGGTTGGGCAGGTGATTCCGATAGGGGTGCAGGTCAATGTTGAATATGGTCATGTCATCCTGACGGGGCACCTGCCGCAGGGGGCGCACGAGGCCGCGCTGCTGCGCAAGGTTGAGGCGGTGCCGGGTGTGCGTGAGGTTCATACCCGATTTATGAAGCAGGTTTAATCGCCGGAAAACTCCTGCCGCACTCTGGCGCTGCTGGGGTCAGGATAATTGTATTCCGTGATTAACTGTGACAGGCTAAGTTCTTTGGGGGGCTGGAAGCCCAGGAGCAGGTCGGAAAGCACAATATCCACTACCAGAAGCAACCGCCCGAAACTGCTGTACTGTCCCTGGAGGGCTGTGAACAACACGGCAAAAACGCGTTCGCGCAGTTCGGTATCCAGGATGCCGCTGCCCGGCCAGCTCACGGGCCAATTTTCCTGATAAGTGCCAATCTTCAGCATGTCGGCGCGCAGTTCCACAAGCTGGCGGATGGCGGCCTTACGGTCGTGGGCATCTACCAGGCGAGTTGTGCCACGGTAGGGCGCGTTGGGGAGCTGCTGATAAAGCTCACCGGGGGGAGTGACCTCCACCAGTTTTAAGACGCTGCGGCCTTTCATGCCCATGCCCTGGGCCACGGCCACGGCACAGCGGCGGTAATAGCTGACCCTGGCAGGCTGCTGCACACACTGATCCAGCCGCCAGAGCAGCGAAAGATAATCGCCAAAATCCAGCGGCAAGCGGGGCGGATCTTCAGGACTGTAAGTAGAGGTCAGTTGGTTGATGCGGGTTTGTTCGCGGCGATTTTGCATAGTTCACCAGCAGGTCTCTTGCTTTTATTCACTGCCAGTATATAACAATTCAATTTCTGACAACAATGCGCGTAAAGGGAGCAAGGATTACATCCTGTGGATTCTATGTGTGTGCTGCCGACTGAAGGCTCAATGACAAAATCCTGTGAACCTATAAACGTGTCTGCGGTGGGCTGGCCGTGGCTGGTGGGGGAGGGTCTGTGACCCTCCCTTATGATCAGTGCTGATCTGCATTATCGGGTTTGCCAGAGCATAGAGCCGAGAAGATTAACTGCCGTCCTCCGCGTCTTTTTCGCCCGGCAGATCGATCTGAACCGCTGGCCTGGCAGACTGGCCGTTGCGGGCGGGTTCGGCAGCCCCCTCAAGCCTGCCGACCTCGGCCTCCTGTAAGCTCCTGAACATCTGTGTCATGCGGGCCATGGTGAGCGCGAAATCCTCACCGCTGAGCGCCTCGACTTTGGTGCGGAACACTTCGGCCATTTCCGGGATATTCATCAGCAGATCGACAAAGGTGTTGCCACTTTGACTACTGCTGCCCGCGCCGCCTAACTGAACTACCCGCACATTGCCACCCAACCCGGCCAGTGCCTTCGCAATCGCTTCGGCTTTGGCTACATCGGCCTGTGTGACCTGCTCGATGATGAACTGACGCAGGTTGATCGAATCTTCGGCCGCAGTGGCGGCGGCCAGCTCACGGCGGCCTTCGGCCTCCGCCAGCAGGTTGGCCTTCATGCCTTCGGCCTCGGCCATTCTGGCGGCCTGGAGGGCAGCGGCCTC
>JBGSXK010000357.1:0-4946 GCA_041751455.1 Anaerolineae bacterium | reverse complement strand
TCATCGCCAGCTTCGGCAATCATGTGACTTTACTTTCAATGTCTGCCGCGCAGGATGAAGGCTTTGAATCTGCCATCCAGCGCCTGCAAGAAGCAGCCGTGAACGCTGTCCTGAACGGGACACAATGTCTCCTTCTTGACGATACCGAAATCTTTACGGGCGAAGAATTATGGCTCGACCCACTCCTTGTGACTTCAGCGGTAGACCGGGCGCTGCGCCAGGCCGCCAGCCAGCCCAACTTGCGTCGCCAGGTTGGGATTGTGGTGCGTTCTGGCTCGCTGCGCAACCTGCATGATCTGGCACTGTGCATCAGTTTGGGTGCCAATGCGCTCGTACCCTATGCCCTGTACGCTGCGGGTATTAAGATTGCTCCCCGCCCCTCTAAGGAAACCCCTACCTCTGAACAGGTGATAGAGTGGCTGGGCAAGACAGTGGGTGTAGTGACCAATGGCCTGCAAAAAGTCACTTCGACTATTGGCTGCCATGAGCTGCGTGGTTACGGGCATTCGTTCAGTTCAGTCGGGCTGGCAACAGGGCTGGCAGAATACTTTGGCACTCCCAATTACTTTGGCTCTGAGGCGCGAGGGCTGACCTGGGGCGCGCTAAAGGCAGACGCGGAGGAACGGGCGGCAGAGCTGCGTGGTGAGCAGGCCGGGAAACTGGCAAATCCTGATCGCTTTTACCCGAAGATGTGGAAAAAAGTGGAATCCGTCGCACACGGAGAAATGTCCCTGGAGGACTATACACAGACTCTTTTTGAGCTAGAGGACACCATCCCGATTGCCCTGCGGCATATTCTGGGGCTGAAAACAGCAGCCAAAGAGATTGACCCGGCGGAGGTGGATACCTCGGTCAAGGATCATGCCATGCCCGTACTGATTGGCGCGATGTCGTTTGGTTCACAGGGTGAACTCGCCTATAAAGCCTATGCTGAAGCGGCTGCCCGCCTGGACATCATCTGCGTGAATGGTGAAGGCGGTGAACTGCCTGACATTATGGGTAAGTATTATCGCAATCGCGGGCAGCAGATCGCCTCGGCGCGTTTTGGGGTCAACATCGGGTTTCTGAATTCGGTTAACCTGCTGGAAATCAAAATTGGCCAGGGTGCGAAACCCGGTGAAGGCGGCCACCTGCCCGGTTACAAAGTGACCGAACAGGTCGCGGCAGCCCGACAAACCACACCCGGTGTAGGTCTGATTTCGCCCAGCAATAACCATGACCTGTACTCCATTGAAGACCTGTCACAGTTGATTGACGAACTCAAGACTGCCAATCCTTTTGCACGCGTTTCTGTGAAAATCCCCGTAGTGCCTGGTGTAGGCATCATCGCAGTGGGCATCGCTAAAGCGGGTGCGGACATCATTAACATTACAGGCTATGAGGGCGGCACAGGCGCAGCGCGTGCCCATGCCCTGCGTTATGTGGGCCTGCCGGCGGAGATCGGGGTCTGGATGGCGCATCGTGAGCTGACTGCCAGCGGCCTGCGCGATAAAGTGGAAATCTGGGCAGATGGCGGCATGAAGAGCGGGCGTGATGTCGTTAAGATGATGTGCCTGGGAGCCAATCGGGTAGGCTTCGGCACACTGGCAATGGTGGCGGTGGGCTGCACTATCTGCCGCAAGTGCCATGAAGGCACCTGCCATGTCGGCATCACCACTCACATCAGGACCAAAGAAGAAGCCACCATGAAAGGCCTGAAATCCTTCGAGCCACGCGAATATGACGCATCAGTTGATGGGATTTGTAATGTCTTCGCCATGTTACAGGAAGACATTCGTAAATGGACAGCGAAACTGGGCGTTAAACGCACACAGGACCTTGTAGGCCGAGCAGACCTGTTACAGCAGATTGCTATGAAAGACCGGATAGACCTGGATGTACTGACGCGACCTATCCCGTCCGTGCAGAAAAACAAACTGCAACCTGGTGTTGGCCGCCGCCTTACCCGCCCGCGCAATACCCTGAGCAAGCAGATCACGACCATTATCACCCAGTCTGCCGCCGAAGGCGAAACTGAGATGACCTATGACGATGAGCGCGTTATGGCTACGGATCGAGCACTAGCAACCCATCTGTGCGGTGCGCTCAAGCGCGATGATTTCCCAAATCGCAACGCCCTGGAGGCAATTCACCTGAGCTTCAGTAACTCCGCTATCCCCGGTAATGGCCTGGGGGCATTCCTGGATGCGCCTGTCAATATCCTGGTTGAAGGTGGGGCACAGGATGGTGTTGCTAAGTGTGCACGTGGCGGCAAAGTCACCATCCTTAAGGGATTAAACCATGACGGTGAGCGACTCGATGGCTCTGTTGGCAAAAGTTTTGCCTACGGTGCCCAGGGCGGCCAATTCATTGTGCAGGGCAACGCCGATACTCGTGCCTGTATTCGCCTCAGCGGTGCAGATGTCATCTTCGGTGGTGAGGTGAAAGACCCACTTCAGGATGACCTCGGTGGGCTGGGAGCGCGCGCCAATCTCAAAGGCTATGCTTTTGAATACATGACCTCTGGCCGCGCGCTGGTGCTGGGCGACCCAGGCCCCTGGATTTGTGCGGGCATGACAGGCGGCACCGTCTACCAGCGTATTCAACCAGAAATGAACTTGACGGTAGATGCGATTCGCCGCAGGCTTGCCCCTGGCGCACCTGTCGATGTCTATCCCCTGGGGGAGAAAGATGCTGAAAATGTCCACGAACTGCTCAGCATCTACATTGATACACTGGAAAACAACAATCAGGCCGAGGCGGTGCAGCATCTTTACAGCCTGTTGGGCCGCCCTCAGGATTACTTCGTGAAAATTGCACCAGCCAAGTAGCCAAAGCCAAGCAAGCAGCAGATCATCGCCTGACCGCCAGCACCCGCTGGCGGTTTTTATTGACATTGCGGGACGCATACCTTTAAAATAGAGCATGTGTTCTGAAAAGAGGTGTGAGGCTGATGATTGAAATCGTAAGACGGCTTTCGATAGACGAACAACATATGCTTTTACAGGCGTGTCGGGATGTCGTCGGGCAAGCGCCATTGTTTACCAAAATTATGCCTACAGGTGCTGCTTTCCGTTATCGCTGCACTTCCGCAGGAGCCTATGGTTGGATGAGTGACCGGAAAGGCTATCGCTATGAAACCCATCACCCGGTGACCGGGCATGTTTTCCCACAAATCCCGGTTTGCATTCAACAGGTCGCTGTTGAAGCGGCTGCCGCTTATGACCTGAGCCTCGAACCCCAAACTGCGTTGATAAACTGGTATGATTGCGATAGCCAGTTGGGCCTGCATCAGGACAAGACGGAAGTCAGCAAAGCCCCCGTAGTCAGCATCAGCCTGGGTGATGATTGTGTATTTATCATTGGCGGGTTAAAACGCTCTGATCCTAAGTCAAATATCACCCTCACATCTGGGGATGTGCTGGTGATGGGAGAAGAACACCGTTATATTTTTCATGGAGTGAAGAAGATTATCCCCAACACTGCGCCAGCAGAACTCAACCTCAGGCAGCCGGGGCGCATCAATATCACAGTACGCCAGGTGTACGACTAACCACTGGGGATTGTCGCCAGCACACGCTGGATTTTGAGTGCGAGGTGCAGAATCAGACGGTTATCCGCGTCTTCAAGATCGAGATCGGTTAACTCGCTGATGCGCTGAAGGCGGTAAACCAGGGTATTGCGATGAACATCCAGGTCTTGCGCAGCTTTTGCAAGATTGCCATTCGCCTGAAAAAAGCCGTTCAATGTGCGCAGCAAATCTCCCTGCTTGCGATCATCGTGCTCGACCAGCGGCCCCAACGTCGCCTCATAAAACAACTTCATCTGCTCAAGGTTACGGTCTTTCAACGCCAGCAAAAACTGATACAGCTTTAAATCACCATAAAAGGTTGCCTGCTCCAGGTCGCCCAGCTCACCCGCAATGTTCATGGCATCTTTAGCCTCGCGGTAAGCTTCGCGCAGAGCAGTCAGCCCTTTTGCAGGACGGCTCACCCCTGCTGCAACCAGCCCGCTGGGCGTGCGATTGGCAAGCTGACCACGCACATCCTTAATCATGCCTACCAGCCGCCGCACTTTTTCCGTCTGTGAGGCATCATCCAACGGATATAAAGCCACAATCACATCGACATACTGCCCTACCGCACCATTAATCTGTCGCCGTGCCATGTCATCGCGCACCAGCGGTGTCAGCGCTTCCAGCGGAAGAAGCGTACCCGCAGCAGTCACTGCCCGGAACACAGCCACCATACAGGGCAAGTCGCTATCAAAGCCGCCCTGCTGTGCCCGCGTGGTCATCAGGTCATCATCTGACTGTGTACCACTGAGCCACATCTGCACCCAATCGCCACGGGTCTGTTCGACAGCAAATGCAATCGCGCGGCTTTTAGCCATTTCAATTGCGCAGACATCTGCTCCGTAAGCCAGCACCAGTCGATCAAATTCATCCAGACCACTGCCATTACTCACCAGTGACAGGTACCCGGCTACTCGCTTTTCGACCTTCAGCACAGTGGTATGACCCAACGGACTGGCGACAATCGCCCCCTCAGCCGCAGGTGCATCGCGCGTTAACCAGTTCTGGAATGCGCCATAAGGGAGACTTTGCATAAGGGAGCGCCCACTGCCCCGCCGCGCCATATTGGGGTAGACCTGTGCCATCAGGACACCCGCATCATCATGTACGATAATAGGTTTGGCTGTCGCGCGTGCCATTAATTGCAGCAGACTGTTCAGGTCACGATTTTCCGCCGCCAAGCGCGTAAGCTGACGCTGGATCTCAATCGCGCGCTGAGTTAACTGCGCGGATTGGTTAACAATAAGCGTCGTCACGGCACGCTCTACCGTCGTCAGATTACTATCATCCGGCAGCGCCAGCAGGCTCATACTCAGATCGCCCGCGATGGTAATAGCTTCATCAGGGATATCACCTTTGGCGGCAATAGCCCGCACCCCCGCCTGCGCCAGGC